>CALEIX010000274.1 GCA_937898825.1 uncultured Elusimicrobia bacterium
ATCGAAAGGGGGCTTATAATGGAGTTTTGTGGAAGACGAAGAATTTTTTCTCCTTCTTTATATATTTTCCTTATTTCATAATCCGATAAAAAATTTCTTCTCAAAATATCCGTTTTCCTGAAGGAATGCAAATCCTTCAGGAGAGTTTTACTAAAAACATCCACCAAATCATCAAAAGTAAACCTCGTTGGAACCCCAGACTCTTCAACATTTAAAGGAAGCATCCACTCACTCCCAAAAGAATAAAATCATGCCACAAACGGAACCCGGACTGCCGGTAAAACGCGGCATAGAGAAACAACTATCGGAACAACCTTCTCCAACAAGGTAAAAGATGATAGACAATTTGTTTCTCCCTTAGCAAAAAGCCTGTCAATCTTAAACCTTAATGGATATTTGCGAAAGATATTTTTCAAGGTCATCGTGAGGTCTTGGTATTACATGAACGGCCACAAGTTCTCCGACCTTTTGCGCCGCTGAGGCTCCCGCCTCCACCGCGGCTCTCACCGCTCCTACCTCTCCTCTGCACAAGGTAGTAACATAACCCGAACCTATTTTTTCATATCCAATCAAGCTGACCCTGGCCGCCTTCGCCATGGCATCTGACGCCTCTATCATTCCGATAAAACCCTTTGTCTCTATCATTCCGAGAGCTTCCTGCATTTCAGCCATTCTTCCTCCTTAAAATTTGTCAATATTCTCCTTTGCCGGCATTTTTTCCCTTAATTATGGAAATGCTCGCGCTGGTCCCAAGACGCGTTGCGCCCGCTTTTATCATCTCCTCCGCGCTTTCCGCGTTTTTTATTCCACCCGAAGCCTTGACTCCCATTTCACTGCCAACGACCTTTCGCATAAGCATAATATCCTTCACCGTCGCGCCACCCGGCCCAAAACCCGTAGATGTTTTGACAAAATCCGCTTTCGCTCTTTTGGCAAGTTCGCAGGCCCTGACCTTTTCCTCGTCGGTCAAAGATGCCGCCTCGATAATAACTTTCAGCACCTTGCCAATTGTCGCTTCTCTCACAGATTTTATATCCTCAAACACAAGTTTGTCATTCCCGGACTTCAACGCCCCTACATTTATAACCATATCTATCTCATCCGCTCCATTCGCTATGGCATCCCTTGCCTCTATCACCTTTATCGTGGCTGTCGTAGCGCCCAGAGGGAATCCTATAACCGTGCAAACCTTGACCCCGCTGCCCCTCAAAAGTTTGCTCGCCAGACTTACATAGCCTGGATTGACGCACACGGAAGCAAAATGATATTTCTTCGCTTCTTCGCAAAGTTTTCCGATCTGCTCCTGAGTCGCGTCTGCCTTCAAAAGGGTATGGTCTATCATGGAGGCTATCTGACAGCTTCTATCGTTTGGATTGCAAAAGCTAACTCTTTCAACTCCCATATTCTTTATTTGCTGGGAAGTGAAATTGTTCAGCGGATTGCACTCCTGGCAGGAGGGTCCGCAGGTGTTTTTTTCCTCCGTAGATTCACTATAGCGGTTTTTTGATTCGGACTTGAAAACAGGTTCCGAAAAAACCTTACCAGCGCTTCCCATCGTAACTTTTATCTCGGGCTTGTTTTGAGAACCGCCGCCTTTTAAAATTTTTGCTACCTTATCTGCTATTTTTTCTATATCCTCTTCTTTCATAAACAAAAGAAAACCAAACCAAGCCGGGTTTTCTTATCCTCCTTTACAAATTTTGTCAACTATTCCGCAAATTACAGTTCTGACGGGTGCCTTTTTGTCTTCAAGAATACTCCGTGCAGAACCGCCCTCATCCAGAACAAGAACCGTGTCTCCGATACCCGCGCTGAGATTTCTCTCTACGGCCATTGTGGCCGCGCCGCACAACTTCATATTGCTGTCAAGCGGTTTCACGATTAAAAGCTTCAAATTTTCAAGGCAAGAATGCTTCCTCGTCGCCCACACATTTCCTATAACTTTACCTAAAAACATCTCCATGTCTCCTTTTTAACCAGGTCGCGAGCATCCCGGGGTTTCCAGCACTAAACAATTGGAGTTCGGTTTCGGTCCTGCAACCCGCATCATGTTTAATTTTATAATCGCCTCTCTCCAACCTTTCCCGAGCAAATTCACAATATCTCTTAACAATTTCAAATCCGATGTATTTCCGCTCCATTGCATCGCTAATCACGGCAACCTGCCCCGAACCCAAAAACGGGTCCAGAACAATATCGCCCTTCTCACTGGAATATTCCAGCATCTTTTTAACCAATTCAAACGGCAACTTGGTCGGCGTTTTCCGGTCGCCTATCCAGTACTCTCTCTTTACATACCAGACATCCTCCTTGTCCCGATAATGAAGACTTCCACCTGCAGGTTCCCTGTCATACCTGGAAAAACGGGCATAGGGAAAAAATTTCCTTTTCTTTTCATCTTTGCACACATACAAACAATGATAATGCGAGGTTACAAATTTTCTTCTGGTTACCACCCCAAATTGATATTTCCATATTATATGGTTTATTGTAGTAAAACCTGTCTCATCAAGCGCATTAAGAATGTCCTTAAGATTATTCCAGCCGGAAAAAACATACATGCTTCCGGAATTTTTCAAAAGTCTGTGAACTTCTCTCATCCAACACAGAGTAAACTCGTAATATTTCTCGCAGGGGATTTCTTGATAGCCGTCCAACACCCGCGATTGAGAACGATTGTAATTGCTGCGTTTGGCCCCGAAATCTATGGCAAACGGAGGGTCCGTAATCACCAAATCAATACTGCCTGCTGGAAGATTTCTCATCCCTTTCAGGCAATCCATATTGTAAATTTTATTAACAGACAAAATTTTATCTCCTGAAAGTATGTCTTTTACTGCTTTGCGTTTTTCACTTTTCATCTCGCCCCTTTTGCCGTTATATTACCAGTTTCCATCAAGTTTTTAAGGAAACAACATCTGAACATTTTCACTTTACGGCTTTATCCGTTTTCCGTCTATTATACCTAAAACGGCCGCGTCAGCCGGTGGTAAATCCCTCGTTTCCGGAGAGTTTTCGTCCAGACTTGCAAAAGCCACTATCGCCTCTCTCGCAGATACAAAGAAAACCTTTTCCCCCGCGCCGGCGCCCACACAATCAACCGCGGCAATTGGCTCACCCGACGGCTTGTCAGTCTCCCAGTCAAGGGGTTGAATTAAAAGCATTGTTCTTTGCTCCATACCACAGCATTGCCGCGAGCAAAAGACTCTGCCTATAACCTGGGCCTGTTTCATAAATAACTATTTTCAATAACCTTTATCTTATCCAGCCTTTTCTGGTATTTTCCCCCGGCGAACGGGGTTTCGAGCCATACTTTCACCATTTCTTTCAAAGCCAGCTCACCGTGAGTCATTCCGCCAAGGCAAAGAATGTTGGCGTTTTCATGCGAGGCGGCAAACCTCGCGGAAATTATATCGTAAGCAGCCACACCCCTTATATTTTTTACTTTATTGACAGCGAGACACACTGCTCCGCCAAATCCGTCCAGCAAAATTCCTCTGTCAAATTCTCTGCCAGCTACCGCCCTGCCGACCAGAAGCGCGATGTCCGGAAAATCAACCGGTTCCTTTGAATAACAGCCGAAATCTGATACCTCATGTTCAAGCGACTGAAGATATTTTTTGATTTTCTCTTTACCCTCAAAACCAGCGTGGTCGGAACCTATGACTATTTTCATAATCCCTCTCAAAAAACGAATTTCGCCACATTTTTGTGTGCGCGCGGTATAACAATTCTGGAAACAATCTCATCATCTTCAACGGCTAAACATGCCGCGCCCACCGCTGTCTTCACCGCGCCGACCTCTCCCGAAATCGTGAAATAGCCTTTGCCACCTATTCCCTGTCCCGTTTTTATCTCGACCATTTCAATAGAGGCCGCCTTTGACGCAATATCGGCTAAATATACCGCGCTAAGGGCATTTCTGGTTTCAACAACCCCTATCGCTTCAAATTTTCCCGGTTTTATCCTCTTATTCAGGGCTTTTGTTACGTGCCCGTGCACATTTCTGATGATGAAACTCTTTATTATTTTGTCGGCGGAAACCTCTTTAGCCCTCATCAAAGCGGATTCAACTTCCCCGACAGACCCTGAAACTATTATGATGTATTTTCCTCTGGATATATGATGCGCCATTTCACAAACAATATCGGCTGCTTTACACATTTCATCCAGAGTCAACACGCCGCCGGCTATCTCCGAAACCTCAACTAATCCCAAGGATGTGTTTTCTTCCATATCTTCTCCTTATGCAATCCTGAAATATCCCACCAGGCTGCACGCCAGGGGCCGTGCAAAATGCGTGGGTTTTGTTATTCCGTCTCCGGTCGGCGTCCCTATGGACATCGAACAATATCCCTCACCAAGCCCGAGACCGTACAGTGTCGGAGCGTTCTTGACGAAAATAGAACACGCCATCCTGCGACCCATTTTGGTCAGATTTGCCACATTCATGGAATACATACCGGCCGTATGATGATTTCCCCCCTCCACCAAATATGCCAGTTCAATGGCCTCGTCCACATTTTTTGCCGAGGTTACCGGCAGGACCGGCATCAACTGTTCACTCACCACAAACGGATGGTCATTGGAAACCTCACTCCACAAGACTCTTATTTTATCCGGAAGATTAAGCCCTATACTTCTGGCTATATATGAAGGACTCTTTCCAACGAAATCCCTGTTGATTTTCGGTTCGCTTCCAGACTCAAGTATGGCTAATTTTGTAAGTTTATCCATCTCGGCAAAACCCAGCTCATACGCCCTTTCATCTTTCCTCATGCATTCAAGAAAAAGATTTTTTACTTTTTCAACGACTATCACTTCCTTTTCCGCTATACACAAAACGTTATTATCAAACCCCGCGCCTGTAATGACGTTCTTAGCGCAGTCAGGGAAAACAGCAGTTTCATCCACCACAACGGGCGGATTACCCGGGCCGGCGGCTATCGTCTTGCAGATTTTTCCGACGGTCAGAGCAATTTTCACAATGGCCGGGCCACCCGTTACCAGATTTAGCCGCGCAGCAGGATGAGACAAAAGCTTTTTGGTGCTTTCCTGGCCGGGCTTAGCCATTGTGGTCAGGAGATTTTTGGGACCGCCGGCTTTGGTAATGGCAAAATTAATTTTTCTTATAGCGTCCTGAACGCAGTTTTTCGCCGCCGGGTGAGGAGAAAAAACCACGCTGTTTCCCGCCGCCAGAATGCTTATTGAATTGCTTATTACGGTGGCGACCGGATTGGTAGAAGGAGTAATCGCCGCCACAACACCAAATGGCGCATATTCCACCAAAGTCAATCCCTTATCCCCGGTATACGAAACTGAATGAAGATCCTCGACGCCCGGAGTTCTCGTTGCACAAAGCAGGTTTTTTTGAGTCTTGTCCCCGGGCCTGCCCATTTTCGTTTCTTCAACAGCCATCTCGGCCCACCTGGAAGCATTTTCCATAGAAACCTTTCTTATAGCGTCTATCACCTCTTTCCGTTTTTCAAGACCCATATCCTGAAATTCTTTTTGCGCTATCCGGCTTTTTTCAATGGCATCGTCTATATTTTCAAATATTCCTTCAGACAAATCATCTGAGCCGCCCGAGGGAACACCTGAAAAGTCAAGTTTTTTGACAACCTCCGAAACTATCCTCTTTATATCCTCTTCGCTTATCTCCATAACTTACCCCAATTTGTCCCTGGATTTCTCAAATATTATCTTTCCTTCTTTTTCAATCGTATCTACTATTGCGAAAATAGTGCAGTCAACCGGATTGTTTTCCGTCCTGGTGGTCTGCCTGGCAGAAGATCCCTGAACTATAAGCACCAGTTCCCCGTCACCGGCGCCAACCGTGTCTATGGCAACGAGCACCTCTCCCCTGGGCTTGTTCTCCAGATCCACCGGCTGAACCAGAAGCATTTTTCCGCCAACCAACTTGGCGTCTTTATGCGTCGCCACGACATTCCCAATCACTCTCGCAAATCGCATAAAACCTCCAGAACCTTGAGCAAATCAGCGTTCGCCTAATCATAGGCCGCGCAAAGGCAATCAACGGTTTTTTCATCCGCTAATTCCGCCAATTACCCTCTGTTGCTCCGGTTGTTTCTTATGACCAATTCTCCGCTTTGCAAAAAACTATTTTGTTTTCACCGGTATCGATATAGGCATTTTGCCTTCAAGTTCATCGTGCGGTTGCGGTATCACATGAGCCGCCACAACCTCTCCGACTTTCTGAGCAGCTGCCGCTCCTGCATCGCAACTTGCTCTGCAAGCAGCCACCTCTCCCCTAAAAAGCACAGTGACATAACCAGAGCCTATTTTCTCATACCCGGCTAATTTAACATTCGCCGCCTTCACCGCGGCGTCCGCCGCTTCTATACAGGCGATAAGTCCCTTCGTTTCAACCATTCCTAATGCATCCATTTTTTTCCTCCAAACAAATATTAACTTAAGTCCAGTCTCGGGTGCGCCAACAGCAAAAATAGGCACAACGGAACAAACCCTGGGCGCTTATATATTATACTTAAGCTGCAGCGATTTCACACTATATAAACTTTATCACCGTTCTTAAGCAAGGCACTGTTCGCTTCTTCTATATCAATGTGAAACTCAAGGGCGTAGTTGTCTGAAACTCTGCAGAGAACCCTTTCAAAAACAAGTTCTCTCTCTCCGCCTATGCCCGCCCTGACTCTCACCTCCTGCTGATCATTGATTTTGAATTTACGCGCATCCTGAGGCGAAAAATGAATATGCCTTTTGGATATTATAGCGCAGTTTTTGACCCGCGACTCCCCCTTCGGGCCTTTTATCACAAGGCCAGGAGTTCCCTCTAATTTCCCTGAATCTCTTATCGGTGGGTTTATTCCCAGGATTCTCGAGTCACTGAGAGAAAGCTCAACCTGAGTGTATGAGCGCAAGGGCCCTATCATTCTCACATTTCTGATAACACCTTTTGGGCCGATTATGTCCACTTTTTCCTCAGCCGCGAAAAAACCCGGCTGAACCAGTTGCCTGTAAAAAGTTGGCTCGGCATTAGAACCGAAAACTGCCTTAAAATCCTTTTCAGTAAAATGAATATGCCTGTTTGAAACCCCGACAGGCACGGGGTATTTCGCTCTTTCAATCCTGAGTTTCAGCGAAGAAACGATTTTATCTGAAATATCCATCAACCGGTTATAACTCCCTGAAAATGAATTATTCTTGAAAAACCTTCCGCCTTCAGGCTGGCTCCGCCAACAAGAACCCCATCCAGGTCCGGCTGGGCCATAAGCTCGTCTATATTCTCGGGTTTTACGGAGCCGCCGTAAAGTATCCTTATTGTTTCTCCGAAAGAAACAGAAAACATGGAGGACAACTTTTTCCTGACAAAAATATGAGCATCCTGAGCCTGTTCGGGGGTAGCCGTCTTTCCGGTTCCTATCGCCCACACCGGCTCATACGCTATTATAAGACTTGAAAGTTCATTCTCACTTAAATTCGCGAGTCCTTTGACAAGCTGAGTCTCAAGAACGCGGTAGGTTTTCTGGGATTCTCTTTCTTCCAAAGTTTCCCCAATGCACAAAATTGGGGTTATTGAGTGGGTTACCGCAGCCTTTACTTTTTTATTCAGCATCCCGTCGGTCTCGCCAAATACATGCCTTCTTTCCGAATGCCCTATAATCACGTGAGTTGAGCCAGCGTCTTTAATCTGCAAAGGAGAAACATCTCCTGTAAACGCACCCTTTTCTTCCCAATTCATATTTTGAGCCGCCAGAAAAATCGGACTCCCTTCAATAACCTTTTTTACCGAATGCAAATTAGTAAAACTCGGCGCTATTAAAACATCTCTGTCTAAATCAGGATCTACGGCATTCTTTATTCGTTCGGCAAGTCCACAGGCTTCCTCCATATTTAAATGCATTTTCCAATTTCCAGCTACCATCTTCCTTCTCTGCATATATCCTCCGATGAAACGCTTAAACAAGGTTCACTGAAAAACCCTAACAACTATTATTTTGATTTATTAAAAATCATAAAAAACTCAAACTCAAAATGCAAGGTTTTTACGATATATTAATCTAAAATCGTGCACTTTTGA
>CALEIX010000275.1 GCA_937898825.1 uncultured Elusimicrobia bacterium
TCCTTATCATAAGCAAAAAAAATTTCAAGGAATTTCTTTTAAGAAATCCGGGTTTTTCTTTGCGCCTTATGCAGGTTCTGGTTGAAAGATTGGACAGGGCGGACAAGGAAATCGAAAATATGATTTTTTACAATATAATGGGCAGGCTCGCCTCGAAACTTCTGGAGCTTGTCGGGAAAAGAACCAAGGTGCCGGTAGAACTGGATATAGAGCAAAGCGAACTGGCGGAATGTCTCGGCACAACCAGAGTTCCTATTTGCCGCGCTATAAGCGTATTGAAAAAAAGGGGAATTCTAAGTTATAAGAAAAAGAAAATTTTGATATATAATATTGACAAATTAAAAAACATGGCAAGCAAAAAATGAAAACTTTGAGGGGTTTTCGAGACATACTTCCGCCGGAAAGCGACGTGTTTCATTTCATAGAGGAAAAATCACGCGAGATTTTCAACATATTTTCATACCGTGAAATACGCTCTCCCACCCTGGAAGAGACAGCGCTTTTCATCAAATCAACAGGCGAAACCACGGACATTGTCGAAAAAGAAATGTATTCCTTCACCGATAACGGAGGAAGAAACGTAACGCTTCGCCCGGAAGGAACTCCGCAGATTGTGCGTGCTTTTATAAACCATAATATGAGCACAAATTACGTTCCACCCTTCAAATTTTTTTATATCGGCAGCATGTTCAGGGCGGAAAGACCTCAGGCAGGCAGGTTCAGAGAATTTGAGCAAATAGGCGTTGAGTATATTGGCAACGCCACGCCCTTTTCCGACGCCGAAGTTATAATACTTCTCTACCGCCTTCTTTCCTCTCTGAACATTAAAGACGTTTTGATAGAAATGAACTCGTTGGGTTGCGATAAATGCCGCCAGGAATATAAAAATGCGCTCACCAGATACCTTGAGGCAAAAATTGATTCGCTTTGCCCCGCCTGCCAGAGAAGATACCAAAGAAATCCTCTGCGCATACTTGACTGCAAAATTGACAGGGAAAAAATAAGAGATGCCCCTGAGATAGACTTATGCTCAACCTGCAATTTGCATTTTGAGAAATTAAGCAATCTGCTTAAAAAATCGCATATTAATTTTCAGGTCAACAAATTTCTGGTAAGGGGTCTGGATTATTATACGGGCACTGTTTTTGAGGCAAAGTCATCTGAGCTTGGCGCCCAGGACGAGGTGGCCGCCGGCGGAAGATACGACAATCTCATAAAATCCATGGGCGGACCCAACATGCCCGCAGTGGGCTGGGCGCTCGGCACAGACAGAGTAGCCATCCTGTTGAAAGATAAAGTCAAAATAAATTCGGAGAAACGTTTCTTTGTCGCATGCGCCGGCGAAAATGCCCGGGATAAATGTTTTGAAGTACTGCTGAATCTGCGAAAAAACGGTGTCGTTGCCGACTTTTCAAACTTTGAGGCAAGTTTGCGCTCGCAAATGCGAACAGCAAACAAAAGCAAGTCTTCATTCGCTATAATTATCGGCGAGAAAGAAATTGCTCAAGGAATGTGCATTTTGAAGAACTTAAAAAAGGGGGAGGAGAAACAAATCCCTCTGGTAAACATAGTTGAGGAAGCCCTAAGTGTAATGGAGAAAAAAAGTCATGATGAGGACACATCTTTGCGGAGAAGTGAGTAAAGATTTTATAGGTCAAAAAATTATCCTTTGCGGATGGGTTGATGTCAAGCGGCATCACGGGCAAATTATATTCATAAACCTGCGGGACATAAGCGGCACAATTCAAATAGTGATAAATCCCCACACCCCGATTTTCGAAAAGGCAGAATCCTTAAAAAGCGAATACGTGGTGCGCGTGACAGGTACGGTTCAAATGAGACCAAAGGGCAACGAAGACAGGGATATCGCTACCGGAGAAGTGGAAGTGGAAGCGCATCTCCTTGAAATCCTGAACGTTTCCAAACCCCTTCCTTTCAGTTTAAGCGAGCATGCAGGGGTAACCGAAGACACGCGCTTGAAATACAGATATCTGGATTTGAGAAGACCGAAAATAGCCCGCAACCTGCTTTTAAGAAGCCGCCTCGCCCATGCGGTCCGCAGATACCTTCAGTCCCTGAACTTTGTGGAAATAGAAACTCCCATTCTCACAAAATCAACCCCGGAGGGGGCAAGAGATTATTTAGTGCCGTCAAGGGAAAATCCCGGAAAATTCTACGCCCTACCCCAATCGCCCCAGATGTTTAAACAAATACTGATGGTAGCGGGTTTTGACAGGTATTTTCAATTGTCCAGAAATTTTCGTGACGAGGACTTGAGGTCCGACAGACAGCCGGAACATACGCAAATAGACATGGAAATGTCATTCGCTGATGAAACCGATATCTTCGCCGTTGTGGAAGGCCTGGTAAGGGAAGTATTTGCGGTTTGCGGGGAGGAAGTCCCGGAAAAATTCAAGGTGCTCAAATATAGCGACGCAATGCTGAAATATGGAACTGATAAACCTGACCTGAGGTTTGATTTTGAGATTTTAGATTGTACGGACATCTTTGAGACAAGCGCTTTCAAAATATTCCGCAAAGCTGCGGCGGAAGGCGGCCGGGTGCTTGCCATCAAGGGAGAAAAGGGAGGACATCTTTCAAGGAGCGAAATCGATAAGATTTCCGAGACATCCCAGGAATTCGGTTTCAAGCAAATCGCGTGGATGAAATTTAGAGGTGGGAACTTTGAGTCTCCAATTGCCAAATTTCTCTCCAAATCTGAAAAAGAATCTCTAAAAGAGCGTTTTGCGATGTGCGAAAATGACATATTATTCCTTGCGGCGGGGGAAAAATTCACGGCTGCCTCAGCTCTGGGAAAAGTGCGCACCGCTCTCACTGTCTCTTATACAC
>CALEIX010000276.1 GCA_937898825.1 uncultured Elusimicrobia bacterium
CAAAAGTGCACGATTTTAGATTAACATATCGTAGAAACCTTGCATTTTGAATTTGAGTTTTTTATGATTTTTAATAATTGACAAATTAATAGCTGTTAGGGTTTTTCAGTGAACCCTATCTAAACTTGATAAAAGTTACATTGACTTTTACGCTTATTATACATACAATACTTTTGTGAGGCGAATCCGGAGAAATTTATCCAGGGAGTGCAATTATGAAATATTTGATATTCCTTTTTATAACGATTTTTGGTGTTAACTCTCTTTTTGCGGCTTACACTTTTAACGGAAGAGGATGGATTGAACACAAGCGGGCCGGGCAGACCGAATGGAAAAGAATAGATGCCGATTCAAAAATCGTTCTCAGGGAAGGTGACGAGCTGAGGACGCTTAGGGCGTCAAGTATTGAAATTTACATGGATGACGGTTCAAGAATAAAACTCGCTCCTCTTTCCTCGTTCAAGCTGCGGACCGAGAAAGAGGAAAAAACTTCTATAGGTCTTTTTTTCGGAAGGCTCAGGTCGTGGGTAAAAAGGAAACTTTCAAGAAAGTTCGAGGTAAGAACGCCATCTGCGGTTTGTGCTGTGAGGGGAACCGATTTTACTGTGGCTGTAGGCAATAACGGAAATACCAGGGTGGAGGTTTATTCGGGAAGCGTTTTGACGGGAGACGCCATGGGAAGAACCGCACTGGTAAGCAGTGGTCAGATGATTCAGGTAACCGCTGCCGGGGGTGTTCAGGACGTTCAGCCAAATCCCAACCCTCCCTCAAACATGGAATCTTCTGTGGGAGACGCCCGCCTTCAGGCAAAAAAAGAGCTTTACAACGAGATTTCCAAAGATAGCGTTATGAAAGCCGCTCAGATGGAAATGCAATCGGCGGAATATAAACTCAGAAAAGTTGCCATAGACGCTTTTGGATACAGGGTGAGAATGGAGGAATACATAATAAGACCGCAGTCAGACCAGTTCAAATATGTGGTTATAAACAATAGGCAAAATAGATTTGATTTTGGGAAAATTCTTTTTACTTTTAACAAATCTCTTCCCGAAGACTTGTCGCTTGCCACGAGAAATATGACCCACGCCACCGGTTCAACAGAGCCTCAATGGCAATTAACCGATATTAATTCCATAATGTCAAATACCAGGGATAAGGTTACGGAAGAAGCTTCGGGCGGACATATGGTTGCTGATAATCCGTCTTCGCCCACTGAGTGGAATTTGTTTTTCACAAATTACGCGGTTTATGCCCAGGGGGGAGACCTGCCTCTTGAAAACGGGGGAAAGGGAAAAATGCTATGGTCGTATTCGGACAGTGACTTCAGCAACAGCATAGAAAGCGGCGAAATAACTTATCTGGCTGGCTCAGCGCCTTCCTCTTCGCATCTGTATCCGGACGGCAGCAATGTTTTCCACGACATAGCGAAGAATACTTATTCTGATGGCACATGGATCCAGGCTGAGGATTTTGTGATATTTAACGACGGGAAAGTCGCGTGGACTGGTGATTTTGCCTCCAAACTTGGAGTAAGCAAAGACATTCTGACGGATAAATTGAATTTTGAAAGGGTCTATACCAGTTCGCTTTTCAACGGGAGGAAAATAGATTTAGTGTTTTCGGCAAAGCTGCTTAAGGATGCGGGGCTTATAAATTTCAATTAATTTTAATAGGAAGGAACACCTTTGAAAAAAGGAGGATATAAGTGAAAAAGACAAATTTGTTCTTTAAGGCAGTAATAATTTCATTCCTTGTCATTCCCGCTGCTTCTGTGTATTTGTCGGCGGCAGCAAAAGTGGTCCCGGTTTTTAACTTTTCTCTTCTCGGCGGAAAGTATTTTCTGGACGGAGACGCGGCATCGTTTGAAGGAAACGCTTCTCTTTATGCGGCTTCTTCTTTTAAATTTTCGGAAAATGCCGAGATTATGCCGATTTATTCCGGGTATTATAACGGGACCCAGGATGTTGAAGAGCTTGCCGGTGGCGGAATCTTGACCAGGGAAAGGCAGGGACACAGCCTTTCGCTCAAGTATATATATGGGAAAAATTTTAATAAAATAAAGCCAAGGATTTCCTATTCCAGGGAATATGTTAATGAAACTAATGATGAAGACTGGGGAGAGGGTCTTTTTGACTATAATACTTTTTCAGCCGGAATAGAATTTGAGCAAGAAAGACCTTACGCAACCTTTACTGAGTCGTATGACTTTTTCCAGGTCAAGTATCCCAATTACGCCAGTTTGATTTCACAGGCGCAAACAGTGATAGACACGACCACTTTCGCGGAGTTGTCATCCAATGCCGGGGCGGATACCATGAACAATGTAAATCACATGCTTACTTTTTCATATACCTGGTTTCCCGAGCCTTTTGTGATGAAAGTGGGCTATGAGTTCCTTTATACTAATTATCCAGAGCAACCTGTGGTAGGAAAGCCTGTCACCGGGTCTGCCTATTTCAAATCGGAGAAAAGAAAGGATATCACTAACACCATAAATTACACTTTACGGAGGAAAATAAAACCGCTGAACCTTTCTTTTTCAGCCGAAATTTCATACTTGAGTTCCAATCAAAACTCTTATGATTCCTCCCGGACAAAATATATTGGGGATTATTACAGCTATTTTGAAATTAACGGAAGTCCTACAATTAATCTTTCGCTTAAAAACGGAGGGCTTTTTTCGGTGGGGCTCAGTTGGAAAAAGTACTATTATACCGGGAGATATGCTCAGGATTCAAGTGGGAGTTATAAAAATTCCAAAACATACCAGACGTTCTGGCTTTCCACATTTTCTCTGAAATACCCCCTGATGAAAGGTTTATCTGCGAGAGCTTCTTATTCCTACCAGGTGTCCAATTCCAATATGAAATACGAGGCGGATTACAGGTATAATTACAGGGCGTCAAATTATTTGATGGGAGTTGAATGGGAGTTTTAATCTAATTAGTGTCTGCGGGTTGATGGTTTGTATGGTCAATAACAAAAGTGAATTTGGAGTAAATCAGAAAAGAGGTGGATTATGAAAAAGGTTAGAAATTTAATTTTGAGCGCCGCTATATTGGGCGGATTTTACGGGACCGTTTCAGCCGCCTTCCCGGTAACGCAAAACCTAGGCGGAAATGAATACGGGAAAATGATACTGGCTCCAGGCGCTACGAGCGTTGTTTTTGTGGCGGGCGAAAGTAATTTTAACGGGGATGTCGAGATATTTCTGGAAAAATACGACTTGAACGGAAACCTGCTGGCGGGGACAACTTTCCAGAATCCGTCATATGACGATTACCTGGATTTGGATGATTATACCAGTTCAGACTATCCTGCCAATAAAATGCTGGTTTCGGGAAATTACATTTATTTTGCGGGCATGCGCGTCGACGGCTTGCCGAGCTATGACATAGAGGTGTTCAAATACGATTTTGACTTAAACTTTATTTCAAGCGCTTCCTATGATACCGGGACAGATGAATTTGTGTTTGGAATGGATAAAGATGCTTTCGGCAATATCTATATCGCGGCTTATGGGGATGACGGGGGAGGGACCCACACCGGGATGATGCTTAAATATAACCCAAATTTAAACCTTGTCGATACAAGCACATCTTCGATTGCGGGTGATTACAGTGATATAACATACAAGGACATAGATGTTTATGGTGGAAATATTTATATCGGGGCAATAGTTGACGATGGAACAGATTATTATCCGATGATAGCCAAAGTGTCAACGGCAGACCTTACAGCCATTTCTACGTATGTTTACACTGCTTTTTCCGTTCCTGATATTGAATATTCAAATATGTCAGTAGTAAATAACGGAAAGGGACGTCTTTTTTTGGTTGGAGATTATGTGGATTCGGGTGTTTCATCTGTTTTTGCGGCCAGTTTTGACGAAAATTTAAATTTGTCGAGGAGCAAAACTTTTACGAACGGCAACGATTTAACCGCTAAGAGTCTTCAATCTGATTCCAATGGCAATATTTCTTTCGGAATCTTCAATTACAATGCTCAAGAAGTCGCTTTTTACAGAGTAAATCCTTATTTTACTTTGCTTTCTTCTGAAACTGTTTCGTTAATAGAAGTGCCCGAATGCGTTTATTATGACGCGGCAAACAGAAAGTTCTATGTAACCGGTTATTCAGCGGCTGATGATGATGACATGGTCATTGAAAGGCAAAACATAATTGCTGATGAACATTTATTGCGAGTTAAGGCGCGCAATGGCGAAACTGGCGAAGCCTTTCCTGATGCTTCGATAGCGGTTATCGGGTTTAATCCAGCAACCATGTCACCTGACCCTGACCTTATATTTAAGGGTATTACCAATTCTTCGGGCGTTGTGGAAGCTTATCTTCCCGCCGGTAAGGAGTACATGGTCGCCTTTTCAAGCCCGAACTGGGCTCCGACCATAAGGGACCAAATAATGGACCCTTACGGTAATTTCAATGTGCATCTTGACAGCGACCAGTTCAGGGATTTTTATTTTTATCCTCTCAAGGGCCCTTCCCTGCATACACTTACCGTGAACATAGTCAATATCTCCACGAATGATATCCTTCTCAGCGATGTCCTGTTCGCTCAGGGCAACAGGGAATTGGTTTCCTCGGGAATGCTTATTTCGACCGCGGATGCCGGAACAATGGAAATATACAACGTGCCGGACCCCGAAGGAGCGACCTACGTCGTGAAGGTGTTCAACCCTGAAGACAATTTTGAATACACGGCCTATCTCGACGGCTTTCCCGCGGTTCCATCTGTGAACGTGGACATGTCCAGCGCCCTGCCTCCGTCAATGAATTACGAAGGAACATCCTCCACCAATCCTCCTTCTTATGCAGGTTTTGTGAGCGACGATAGCGGCACGGCCCTTGAAAACGTGAAAATCACGGTTTACAAGGAATACTGGGACGATTCGCAGCAGTTCTGGCAGAGAGTCAGCACAGCCATTTACGAAGCTTATACCGATTCAAACGGAAGATTTGCTTTTTATGACCTGCCGTATATAGATTCTGATTTTTATTGCGGTGATTCGCCATCCACCGGAGATAAACATTATCTAGCCAATATCAAAAAACTTGGATTTTCATCAGCCGGAGAGTGTTTTAATAGCGAGCCCGATATGACCTGGTACGGAAATTATCAGCTATCTATTGCCACATACACTTTGAAGGGACAGATTCAGTTTAATGGTGTGCCGGTGCCCTATGCCAAGGTGGATATTTGGGGTGACTGGGAACAATATGCGGGTTCGGATACCTATGTTTCCCGGAATGCGCTGGACTCGTCGCTTGACAATTACGATTCCGCGGCCAAGTCCGACGCGCATCTCCAAACTGACGCTAACGGGAATTTCACCGTAACCGGCATGACAGACGGTAATATAAGACTTAATGCTTCCTTCTGGTCATCGTGGAGCGAATATAATAGCGGGCCCGACGGTCAGTACGACACAGACGATGATTTGAGAATAACCATTTCTTCCGCTGGAGCCACCGGCATACCGGACGACGACGGCGCGGGGCCGCATCAGACTTGTTCTCCGGGGGAAGTGTGGGTAGTAGATGCTTCCGGCGCTTGCATTTCCACCGGCACGGTAATCTTCAATCTTACGACTGAGGTCAATACAAGTGGGGTGATTGAAGGCACGATGACCTTTATTACCACTTACACTGTTTCAGCTGCCCGGCCCCTTGTCATAAGCTCCGCTTCTCCTGTGGTGGTCATGGCTATAGAACACTGCCGGGATAATTGCCAGGAACAGAAAATGGCGCTTGATTCTGTGAGCGGGACATTTGCTGTCAACAAAGCTACTTATTCCATTAGTATTACCAGCGGAACCTCGTATTGGACCAAGATTATTTCCGATGACTGGGGCAAATATCAGTCTTTTGAGGATAAGGCTGATTTAAGTTCCACCGGAACCGTCCACATGGACTTTAAAATGGTCAAATCGGGAAAAATGGAAGGCATAATAAAACTACCCAGCGGCATGGCTTACAGACCGAACTGGGGGCCTGAAGATGATCCAAACGCCCACTGGGTTGACATAGAAATCCAGGGACTGGATGTTGATTTCAGGGACGGTATGGGTGTTAAAGACGACGGCACCTTTGAATATCCCAACCTGCCTCCCGGTAAGTATAATGTTTTTATCAAACCTCGCGGGGAGGGTTTTAAGTGGCCCCCGGCAAGGGCGAAGAGCGTAAAAATAAATGTTGGACGCACCACCAAGGTGGAAATTCGGCTTGAGGAGGGTCTCGTGGTTCAGCCGCAGATAGTCGGCCTGCCGGAAATTTCGACTGCCGCCTGGGGTTACACAATAATTCCGGTCCCTTCCGGAACGAAGATGAACAGAAAGAAAATAAACGAGATCTTTTACACGGACCTGCAATATGAGTTTGAGTATGACACCATGACGGCGACCTGGAACAAAGTCTATATGGAGCCCGGCCAATACGATTTTTACCTTATTCTCGGTGCCAAGTATGAATCTGAAGGAGATCCCGACCATCCAACATGTTATGAGGAGTTTGTCAACTTCATAGGAAAGACCAGGGGCGTGGCGGTTAAGAAAGATTCTTCCAATCCCTTGCTTGGCACGTATGACCAGCCGATACCGATAGCAATCATGGGGCAGTTAGGTGCTTATCATATTGAAGGTACTGTCAGGGGAGATAATATTTTTACTGATCCCGACTTTGAAAGGATATTCGCCAATTTTGACAGCGAAATCCCCCCCCTGATACCGACTATAATGTTTTATGATTCAGCAGGAGAATTAAAGGCTTTCAGCCACGCTATGCCGGACGAAGTCGCCATATGGGGTTTTATGAACGGACTCATGGCAAAAGACAAAAACATAATAATAAGCACGCTAACGGCAAGACCTCTTGAATATTATGTTCCTATGCTTCCTCCGAGCAATTATACGGCGGTTTTCGCCAATCCCAATTATCCGCCGGTTTCCAAGGAAATAGCCCTGTTGGAGAATAAGGTTTATGACTTTAACTTTGACGAACAGGAGATGCTTATAGGTACGATTCGCGGCGTGGTGAAGAGCAGTTTCACCCAGCAGCCGGTAAACAATGCCAAGGTGTTCCTGACTCACAGGACAATGGAGAAATTCGCCACTACGGACAGCTCGGGAGTTTTCGTTTTCGACAATCTGCCGACAGGCTCTTTCAAGGTGGAAGTGCGTCGATATGGCTATGCGCCCGCCGGCGTTAAAGCAAGTCTGGGGGGCTTAGATACCGCTTCTTTTGATATTTACCTTGCGACTTCTTCCAGCGTTCTAAGCGGAAAAGTTTACCTGAAAAAATACCCGTCTCCCCTGACAAGAAACGGGATTAAAGTCATTGCTTATGATGACACGCAAAACGTAAATTCCCCCAATTCCTATTTGGTTAAATATGAGGCCAGGACTAATGACGATGGGGAATATTCTTTTCAGGGAGTCGTCGCCGGTCATAAATACAAAGTGGCGGCTTTTTACGAAGGCAAACTGCCGGAGACCCTGTTTGTGACTATATCCACAACTTCAGACACCACGGTAGCCAGTGACATGGTTCTCAAGGACATACCTCCCCAGATAAAGGTCAAGATTAAGAAAGATCCGGACAATCAGAAAAAACTCAAACTCGAAATCAAGAGCCCGCAGGACCTTCTGAGCGTGCCATCTTGCGTGTATAATTACGGCGCTTCTTACGACTCAGCCACGGCCGTCACATTGGCTCTTATAAGCGGACCTAATAATACTTATTATGGTGAATTCACCACTTCAATAAGCCAGCCCGAATACACCATAAGGGTAGCGGCCGGCAACGGAAGAAACAGGGTGACCAAGGTAATTACTTACAATACCTCTTCCAATGCCAAGACTGAGCAGTACGTAGACAGGGCGGCTATAGAAGGCGGGGAAGTCAACATGGACGAAGAGAGCGAAGAATACACCGGTCTCGGCATAGACACCGGGGGCATGACATATTCCACCGGGACGGTGGACTATTCCGACCTGGTGGGAGGCTTTTTCAGCGCGTTGCCTTCCGTCAAGACCGTCAAAACCGACAAGGGGGAAATGACGCTGGAAAGCTCCATAGCCAGTTTGATGGCTTCAGATGTCTACAACATTGATCTTGAGAAAGCGCAGCCAAACAAGCCCTTCTCGCTCAACCTTAAATACGAGAAAGAAGGGGTTGCTAATCCCAACGCTTTGAGAATATATCAGTACGTAAACGGCATATGGAAAGAGGTGCCTGGAAATTACACGATAGACCCCATGCTGGGGGTTGTTTCCGTAGATGTGGCAAGCATTGATTATGCGTATGAAGGCGCCAGTGATGTTACCACTCCGCTTGCGAGGAAAAAATTCAAAATGAGCGCGATATCGCCGCAGGGCACTTATGTCCCGCGTTCGGGCGGCTCTTCTCAAAAAGGGCAGTTTGCGGTTTTTACTGCGAAACCTGGCACTGGAATCGATTATTTGAGCTCCTCGTTTGAAATTTACAATATGCCGAATCCATTTAATTTAAAGGCCAAAACTATAACGAATATTGAAGGGACGGCGGCATTTGATGGTGAAACTTCGTATTCCACGGAGGGAACGATAATAAAATACCATTTACCTCCGGGAAAATCAGGCAATGTCAAGTTTGTGATATACAATGTTGCCGGAGAAAAGGTCAGAACTATAGATGAGGGGAACAGGGCTGGCGGTAAAATATATTACTCCGAGTGGGATGGAAAAAATGACAACGGCGAGAGATGCGCCAGCGGGGTTTACTTTATGCTGACATTTGTTAATGGAGAAAAACTGGGAAGCAAAGCCCTTAAAATGGCGATAATTAAGTAAAGTTACTGAAATAGAGATATAAGGAAAAATTTGATTGGCAATAAAAACAAAAAATAAAAGAGGTGGAATTATGAAGAAAACACTAATTTCATTTTTGCTTAAAAAATCGACGGTGCTTTTTGCGTTTATTCTGTTCCCTGTATTCTTATCTGCCGGGGGCGCCGGAACAACGGCGGCAAATTTCCTCAAGGTTTCAATGAATGCAAGGGCGCTTGCCCTTGCCGGAGCATATAGCGCTCTGGCGGACGATTCGGGAGCCATTTTTTTAAATCCGGCGGGTCTTGCCTCTTCCAATAAAAAAGAAATGGGCTTCGGGTTCACCAGCTACTTGCAGGATTCCAAAATGGGCGATTTTTCGTACGCCTGCAATCTGGGAGAAAACAGGTTTGGAATTGGAATAAACGCTTTGAGCATTACGGGCATAGAAAAGAGGGGAACAACGGATGCCGTTGGCATAGTGCCAAAAATTGGCGATTTTGACGCTACCGACATGGCGCTTACTCTTGCTTTTGCCAGGAAAAACGGAATGCCCGAAATCCTGGAGAATGTGGATGTGGGGGTATCGCTCAAGTTTGTCAAGTCTGATATTGATTCAAGCTCCGCTTTTGCAGTGGCTGTGGACGCAGGGGTCATTTATAAGATGAGCGAGAAGACTAATTTCTCAATGGTCATTCAAAACCTTGGCACCGAGATGAAGTATGAGGACGAGGGGGACCCCCTGCCGTTGGATTTCAAGTTTGGTTTCGCCCACAGGTACTCTCCGAGACTCAATCTTTTGGCCGAGGTGAACGAGTATTTCAATGATGAAAAGTTTTACGCGGCTTTTGCGAGCGAGTACTGGATGAGGGAGGCATTAGCGCTGAGATGTGGATATAAATTCGGCTACGACACTTCCAATTTGGGTAATGAGGTTGGCTTGAGCGTGGGTTTTGGTCTTAAAGTATCCGGGATCGGGATTGATTATGCCTATCTGCCTTTTGGGGAGTTAGGGGATGTGCACCGGTTTGGCTTCTGGATGCAATTCTGAAGGCGCAAAGGTCGCGAAAATAAACTAAGCGCGAAGGACGCAAAAAAAGACAAAGTGGAAAGTTGAGTGTTTAGAGTTTAGAGTTTAGAGATAAGAATAAAATTATAGTCGCAGAGCTTGCTCTGCTTTAAAGAAGGCAACAAGGCGCTTAGTCCACTCCCACTGCGGGAGTGTGAATCGGGCAGGTGGATATAAAACTCTGCGTGAATTTTACCCCGCAGGTTCCTCCGCCAAAACCACACTAAACCCAACCTACGGGGTAAAATTCTTTTGCGCCCTTTGCGCTTCGTTTTTTGCGGTTCCTTATTTCAAAAAATCTTCTTCCGGCCAGTCGCTTGGGAAGCCCGGCACTGAAATAAGCCGCGGATCTTCATGCGCGGCTTTTTCCATTTTCCTGAAAGATTCCTTAAATTCTGCCAGCGATATATCCGACTTTTTGGTTTTAAGCAGAAAGAAGTAGCCAAATCCGAGGAAAATGAGGGCGGAAGGTAGGAAGAAAATCCCGGCGGAAAAGGCGTTCAATCTGAACAGAAGCAAACCGAAAAAAGAAATCCATATTGAAACAGTGAAACTTGAGCCAGTCAGAAGGTAGGATATTATGATATTAACTTCGCTGCTTTTTGGAAAGCTCGCGATTAAGATTAGCAGCAGAATATTGACCAGGGTCGTGTAAATTCCGCGCGCCACCCAGTTTTTCCATCTGTCCTTCGGAAATATAATCAGCCCGCCGAATGCTGGCGCGTCTATTATGTCCACATCCGAATAGTCAAGGGTTACAGCCTGTTTTTCCAATTTATAATCTTTGTCGCCCACCGCTTTATTGAAAGGAGAAGGCGCCGTTTGGGCAAGACCAAGAGCCGGTTTTATGGCAAGAATAAGAAAAAAAAGCAGTTTAATTGCCAGTTTCATCTTCATCTGTTTCGGGTTTCGGAACCGGAATATATTGATCCGGTCGATAATACTTTTCAATTCCTTTTTCGGATATGTACGTGCTTTCCTTGAACCTTTCAAATTCTTTTTTCCGTTCCAGTCCTTTGGTTGTTTTTATCTGGATTTTAGATTCAGTCAGGTTGATTCTGTCCGAGAAATGCCAATAGGAAGCGGTAAAAGCAGCTATGACAGAAGTTATTATAACACCGCTTAAGAAATATTGTTCCCTGTCTTTTCTTATCCAGTATTTGTTTAGCCAGAATCTGATTTTCGAAGCCATTATTCCAGTTCCGCAATAAAGGATTTAAGTTTTGCTGTTTTTTCTTCAGCTTCGCGTTTCCTCTGCTTCATTTTTTCAACTTCATTTTTCGGCGCTTTTTCCCTGAAATATTTATCGTTCAACTTGTTTTTTGCATATTCTGCTTGAGAAATACTCTTTTTTAGTTCTTTAAGCAGACGGGTCTTTTCTCTTTCTATGTCTATGATACCTTTTATAGGTAGATATATGGCCGCCGCACCGCTTATTGCGCAAACTGATTCTGGCGGCTTCGGCATTTCGCCTATTTCAATGGAGCAGAGTCTGGAAAGATGCTTTATCCTGAAAGTATTTCTTGAGATTGTTTGGCGAAGACGTGCGTCCGGGGAAGAGATAAGCGCTTTGATTTTTTGCGCCGGCGGGATTGAAAATTGCGAGCGCAGGGTTCGTATTTTGCTTGTAATGTCCATAACCTTCGTCATTTCTTCCAGAGCGGCTTCATCTGTAAGTTCCGGAAAGAATTTGTCAATTTCCTCATCCAGCAAAAACTTCCGCGGGGAAACTAAATATTTCTTGATATTTTGATACAATTCTTCGCTTATGTAGGGCATGAACGGATGAAGGGTCTTGAGCGCGCCGGAAAAAATTTTAAAGATGATGGCGAAAACATTTTTCCTTTCCTCTGTCTCAAGACGCGGCTTTGCCAGTTCAATATACCAATCGCAAAAATCGTCCCAGATAAATGAATATACGTGGTTTAGGGCGTTTGAGGCGTCGAAAGATTCCATGCAGTTTCTAAAATTCCTTATCATTTCGTTGTAACGGTGGAATATCCACCTGTCGGAGATGTCAAAAAATGGGGGAATTGGCGCTTTGATTTTCTCATTTTCGTCAATATGCATCAAAATGAATCGCATGACATTGTAAATTTTGTTTACGAAGTTTCTTCCTCCGATAAGCATTTCCTGAGAAAACGGAATATCCTTTCCGCCTATAGCCTGTGTTATGAGAGAAAACCTCATGGCGTCCGTGCCGTATTTAGCCATCATTTCAAGGGGATCTATAACATTGCCCAGTGACTTGGACATCTTTTTTCCTTTTTTGTCTCTTACCGTTCCGTGTATATATACATGGGAAAAGGGCTTTTTCCCCATATGTTCGTATCCGCTCATGACCATCCTGGCCACCCACAAATAGAGTATTTCATAACCGGTAACGAGGGTGGAAGTCGGATAAAACCTTTCAAGGTCTTTCGTCTTTTCCGGCCAATTGAATACGGAAAAGGGCCAGAGAGCCGAAGAAAACCATGTGTCCAGAACATCGGGGTCTTGCTCAAATTTCTTTCCGCCGCACTTAGGACAGGAAGACGGCTTCTCTTTGGAGATTATTATGAGCCCGTGTTTAAAAAGCTCTTTTCTATTATTAGGATAAATGTTTGCGGGGAGGATTTCATAAGTTCGGTTTTCAGAATCTTTGTCTCCGAATGATAGTGTGGATAAATATCCTTTGCAACAGTTAAGGCAATACCATGCCGGTATTCTGTGCCCCCACCAGATTTGACGCGAGATGCACCAGTCCTGTATGTTTTCAAGCCATTGAAGGAATGGTTTTTTCCAGTTCTCCGGATGAAACTTTATTTCGCCGCTTTCTGCCGCATTTATCGCCGGAGCGGCCAGGGACTTCATTTTCACAAACCATTGTTCGGATATGAGAGGTTCAATGTGAGCATGGCAGCGGTAGCAAGTGCTTACGGAATGCTTATAGGGTTCTTCTTTGACCAGGTAACCGGCTTCTTCAAGATCCCTGACTATCATTTTCCTGGCTTCAATGGCTTTTTTACCCTTGTATTTTTCCGGGCAATTTATCATAAGACCGTCAAAGGATATAACCTGTAATCTTTCAAGTTTGTGCCTTTCTCCTATTTCAAAGTCCAGCGGATCGTGGCCGGGAGTAACTTTGAGCGCGCCGGTCCCGAAACCTATTTCTACGGATTCGTCGCTTATCACTGGTATTTTACGGCCGGTCAGGGGAAGCGAAAGTTTTTTGCCCAGAAGGCTCCTGTATTTTTCATCTTTTGGGTTCACCGCCACAGCTGTGTCGGCTAACATTGTTTCGGGCCTCGTGGTCGCTATTATCAGTCCCTTTCCGCCGTTCTCTGACGGATAGTGAACGTGCCACAGTTTTGAATTTTGCTCTTCGTATTCCACTTCTATGTCGGACAGGGCGGTTTTGCAGCGGGGGCACCAGTTTATGATTCTTTCTCCCGGATAAATATATCCCTTGTCCCATAAATCCTTAAAGGCGGCAAATACCGCGTTCTTCCTTTTTTCGTCCATTGTGAAGCGGACATTTTCCTTGCTTATGTCCAGGGCGCAACCTAATTTTTTAAGTTGCCGCAATATAATGTTCCCGCATTCTTCATACCATTGCCACATTCTCTTCAGGAAATCTTCGCGTCCCAAATCCTCCCTGGTTTCTCCCTCGGCTTTCAATTGTTTTTCAAGAATGTTCTGGGTGGCTATACCGCCGTGGTCGGTTCCCGGAACCCAGTAAGAAGCAAAGCCCGTCATTCTTTTGTAGCGAATCAGAACATCCTGTAAAGTGTTGTTCAAGGCATGTCCCATATGGAGCGCTCCGGTGATGTTTGGGGGTGGAATTACTATTGTGTAAGTCTCTTTTTCGGAATTTTTGTCTGGCAGAAACAATTTTTCTTCCTGCCATTTTTCCGACCATCTTTTTTCAACTTTGGAGGGAGTATAGACTTTCGGGAGCATAAATTGCTTTTCTAAACGTGCCAAGCGGGAGATTGTCTTTAAATCTGCCACGGGAAATGGGAAAGATTTCCATTTCGCACCCGATTGGTGTGATTGTTTCTCATCGCAGTTTTCCAGTTTGTGAATTTCTCTTGAGTATTATAC
>CALEIX010000277.1 GCA_937898825.1 uncultured Elusimicrobia bacterium
TTTCAAGCAGAAGACGGCATACGAGATGTAGAGAGGTCTCGTGGGCTCGGAGATGTGTATAAGAGACAGAAATAGAATATGCCATCAAATTCATCAGGAGAAACTCCAGGCCCTTCCGCTTTCCGCCGATGTCCGCCCCCCAGAGAAAATTCGTTCATGACATTGTAAAGAGAAAGTATCCGGAATACGCGACCACATCGGAAGGAGAAGGCAGATGGAGAAAGGTGATAATTAAAGCCGCAAAATAAAATGCCTCTGGTGAATTTTTCCGACACTGTAATAGCCCCCGCCACATGCGAAGGAATGGGAGCCATCTCGGTCTTGAGAATTTCCGGCAAATCGGCTTTTGCTATAGCGTCAAAGTTCATGCATCCGGCAAAAGCTTTTCAAAATATCAAGCCGCGTCAGGCGTATATGCTTGAAATAAAAGACGGAAAAAAATTCATAGATCAGGCGGTTGTCCTGTTTTTCAAAGCCCCGAAAAGCTACACGGGAGAGGATATGGCGGAAATATTTTGCCACGGTTCGCCGTATATATTGAGAAAGGTTATTTCTCTGGCTATTAGTTCCGGCGCCAGGCAGGCCGAGCCGGGAGAATTCACCTTGCGCGCTTTTGTCAATGGTAAAATGGACCTGGCGCAGGCGGAAGCGATAAACGACCTGATTCTTTCAGAAAATGAAGCCGCGCACGAAGCGGCGGCAAGACAGTTGAAGGGGCATATAAGCTCAGTTATCCGGAAAATCAGAAAAGAGTTAATAGACCGCCTCTCGGAGATAGAAGTAAGAATAGACGATCCGGACGAGGAAATTGAAAAACTTGAAATAAAGAAATTCCTGCGCCGTCTGGCAACCGTAAAGGAAAAGATGGTAAAACTCGCCGCAAGTTTTGAAAAAGGAAGATTAATAAAAAACGGAATAAGGGTTTCCATAATAGGCGCGGCCAATTCAGGCAAATCCTCCCTTTTCAATGCCCTGCTGGGTTATAATCGCGCTATAGTAACCCATACGCCCGGCACAACAACAGACGTAATCGAAGAAAAAATAATCTTGGGCTCGCTGCCGTTTCTATTCGCTGACACGGCAGGTATAAATTCCAAAACGGCTGACATCGTGGAAAGGGAAGGAATAATGCGCGCCAAAAGGATTTTCCACAAATCAGATATTCTGATATGGGTAAAAGACATTTCCACCCCTTTTACGGAAGCCGACAATGAAATCAAAGGTCTTATCGCCACGTTAAAGAACGTGCGGATAATAAAGGTTCTCAACAAATCGGACCTTCCCCAAAAATTCAGGTCTAAGGATTGGGACATAGTGACATCCTGCAAGACAGGAAGAGGAATCGAAAAAATAAAGAAAGTCTTGATAGAAAAACAAGAAGAGGTTTTCTCCACCCGCTCCTCGGCAGTTATCACTTCCA
>CALEIX010000278.1 GCA_937898825.1 uncultured Elusimicrobia bacterium
ACTATCAAATATTTATTGGACAGAGCAATAAGTTTTCATTGACAAATTAATAGCTGTTAGGGTTTTTCAGCAGACCCGAAGTAACCCATTAACTTGTAAATGAGTTTTGCGGCTGCAAATTCGGTAATGGGAACATTTTTGAGGGGCATAACTTCAACAATATCAATCCCCACAATCCGTTTTTCAGAAATTACTTTTTTAAAAATATTCAAGGCGTCATACCACATGAAACCACCCGGCTGGGGAGTTCCTGTGCCGGGCATTACTGACGGATCAAAGCCGTCAACGTCTATGCTTATATATACATTTTCTGTCAATGCAGAAAGAATTTTTTCCGCAAGTTTGTTGAAGTTGAGGTTTTCATGCATCAAATATGTTTTAACATTTGCCGCGTTTATTAAATCCTTTTCCTCAGGCGCCACATTTCTTATGCCTATTTGAACGAGTTTACATATTTTGGATATAGGATACATTGCGCAGGCATGATTGCGCGGACTTTCTTCATATTCACTTCTAAGATCAGCGTGAGCGTCAAAGTGAAGAACGGAAAGATGTTTATGTTTTTCGGCAAAGGGCGGAATTATTGCTTGACTTATGGAGTGCTCACCGCCCAGGAAAAATGGTACCCCCTGGAAAGAGTTTGCGATTTTTTTTGAAAAAGATTTTAGGTTTTGGAAAAAGGTTGTTGTGTTTTTAGAAATGGGGAAGGGCTTTAAAGTATAAATTCCCTTCTTGCATGTTTCTCCTTTTGTTTCCTCGTCGTAAAATTCAAGTTGGAGCGATGCTGAAAGGATAGCAGCCGGTCCCATTGCGGTGCCCCGCATATAAGAGGTCGTTTTTTCATACGGAATTGGGACTATCAAAAATGAGGATTTTTCAAAAGAAGTACTTACCTCTCCAGTCAAAAATTGCGTTTTTGAAGGAGGAAATTCCATTTAGTTTATCGATGTTTATCCCGCAAAAACGGCCGCTGCCAGCACTGTTGTCCACATGCCATCTATGCCTATGGCAGATTGAGTTATATCCGTTGTTTTCACTATCTTTCCGCTCATTTTCCAAATCTCCTCTTTTTGATGCCATGTGGTTTCGCTGCCGAATTCAATGCCTTGTATAGTTGAAAGCATCAAGGCAGCCAGGTCCTCGGCGTAGTCACCAGCCTGTTTATCTGTTTCTCCAAAGCTATGGTGTTCGGAAACATATCCGTATTGATTTTTGTCCTTAGGTATGGCCAGACCTATAGAAGCGGCAATGAGCCTGTGGTTTTCGTTAACAGCGTTCCTGCTCATTACACAATAGACAATCTGCCCGCTTTTTAAACGGGCAAGCCCCTTGTGGCGGGGCACCACCTTGCAATGAGGGGGAAAAATACTTGAGACATGTACAAGGTTGAAACGGGCGATTTGCGCGTCTCTCAGTGCCTCCTCGAAACTCGCCAGTTTTTCCTTATGCCGCCCAATTCCTTTGGTGAGGAATACTTCCTTTGGAACATATGTAGTCATAATACCTATATTATATAATAGTTTAAAAAAAATACGTAAATTCGTTAAAATATGTATCTGGGCCGACAGGTAAACAAAAGATTTGGTCTCGTTAACCGACGGGAGAATTCAGTGAAATTTTTTAAGGCGATGATAGGTTAACAATGTAATGATTCTTTCATCAAGTACTAAGTGGTGTCACTTCTTCTCTCTTTAATCTTTCGTTGATAATCGCTTTCAAGTTTTTTTCTGGCTTCCTCGAATTCTTTATTTAACCTGTCTCTTATACACATCTCCGAGCCCACGAGACCTCTCTACATCTCGTATGCCGTCTTCTGCTTGAAA
>CALEIX010000279.1 GCA_937898825.1 uncultured Elusimicrobia bacterium
CCTTTGAGGAATCGGACCTCTCTTGCGAGGCGCGGGGACTGAAAAGGGACACCTGCTCCATCACGGAAGAATGCCCGGCAGGTGGAGGAAAGGTCGGCAAGATTTTGTCTTTTGAAAAGAAATGCCCTCCCTCTTCTGGGGCGTTTTCGGGCGTTTCAAGTATTTTGACAGGGCGCAAGTTTTTTTCTATCGCCCGCGCGATCGAGGATTTTATAAACCGAAAAACTCCTGTTTCATCCAGAAATTTTATTTCTTTTTTTTGGGGGTGTATATTAACGTCAAAATTTTCAGGTTCTGTTTCCACAAACAGAACCAGGGCCGGATGCCGATTTCCGCGCAGGCGCTCATATGCGCTATAAACGGCCTGGCGGATTGTTTTTGAATGAACGGGACGGCGGTTTACAAAATAATATTGATTCATGGCAGTTGCGCACAGGTTGCCCGGAGAAGAGATGAAGCAGCGCACTTTCACGTCTTTATTTTCTTCTGAAACGAAAATCATGTCTCTGGATATGTTTTTTCCAAGAATCGCCTTCGCTCTTTCCAGCAGTTTTTGGCTGAAGTCGCCTCTTGCCGCTCTGAAATCGTATATTTCCACGCCGTCTATCTTGAGCAGGAAAGAGATGTCCGTATTGGCGCAAGCGGCATCCTCCACGCACCTTATCAGATGCGCTCTTTCCGATTGATCGCTTTTAAGAAATTTGCTTCTGGCGGGGGTGTTGAAGAAAAGGTCTCTTACCTCCGTTATGGTTCCCTTAATGGGCGGAGTTTTGCCGCTTTCAATGATTTTCCCGCCTTCTCCTTTTATGTAATGGGCGGGTTCGTTTTCGTTTGCGGAGCTGACGATGCGTATTTTTGAAACGGAAGATATGGAATAGAGAGCTTCTCCCCTGAAGCCAAAGGTTTTTATTCTTTCCAAATCCTCGAAAACGCTTATTTTGCTGGTGGAATGCCTTTTTATGGAGAGGGGCAGGTCTTTAAATTGCATTCCCGAACCGTTGTCGTAAACCCGAATAAGACGTCTGCCCGCTTTTTCTACTTCTATCTCTATTTTTGTGGCGCCCGCATCAAGAGAATTTTCAATCAACTCTTTAAGAACCGACGCGGGGCGTTCAACGACCTCTCCGGCGGCGATTTTCTTTACGACTTCTTCTTTTAAAATTTTTATCTCGGCCATTTAGGCGAATTTTTTAAGGGGGAAAATTTTATTTGGAAGATTATCTTCCGTTGTCCGGAAGATATTCTATAATATACCTGTATTCGTTTCCCTCTTTGATAACCCTGGCGCTCAGAACCGCAAATCCCGCTTCCGTGAAAGCGCTGGCCTTTCTCTCCATCGCTTCCTGAGCTCTGGACCGAAATTTGAAAGTCCCGGGGCTTTTGTATATTTGTATTTCGCCGGCCCAAGGCGCATCTTTGATAATATAGTCTATGGAATAGGTGTAGTCCCTTCCGGATTCCCTAATTCTTTTGCTCAGGACCGGAAAGCCCGCTTCTTCAAGATAACGTGCCTTTTCTTCCATTGCCTTTCTGGCCTGACTTTCGAAATCGAAAGTTTCGGGGCTTTGGTACGTTGCGACCGTGGCGGAGGGTTTTACCGAATTGTAAGAATAAATGTTTTTGACCAGATAATCTATGTCGAACGAATAGTCTCTTGGGGTTTCCCTTACGATGACTGAAACGGCGGCGAGCTGCGCCCTTTCAAAAACGGCGACTCTTTCCTTGCCCGCTTTCAGCGCCCTGTCCTCAAAAGGATATTCCTCGGGGGAGGAGTATCTTCTCACCGAGTAAAGCGGTCTTTCCTTGTATTTGTTCGTTTTCGTCACGTATTCTGTTTCGACCGCCCAGTCTCCGTCCGGTCTTTCGACCGCTTTTCCGCGCAGGACGGGAAGACCGGCTCTTTCTACAAGGGAAATTATGGCCGGCAGGGCTCTTTCCGCCTGACTTTCAAAAGTGAACTTTCCGGTTACGTATTTTCTTATTTCCGCTCTGTATTCTCTTGCCCATCCCAGAACATTTTTGACGGTATAATCCACGGCGAAACCGTAGTCGCGTTCTATCTCGTAAATGTAGGAAGTGATTACGGGCAATCTCGCGTTTTTGAATTTAAATTCGCAGAATTTTCTTTCGTTTTCCGCCTCGCTTTTTCTCCAGTATGCGGCGCCGTTTTTGTATGTTTTTATAAGTATTGGCGGCGGCAGCGGAGAATCTTTTTTGACCCTGGGCAGATATTCTATCACGAAACTGTAATCGTTCCCTGCTTCCACGACTCTTCCGCCGAGCGTTCTTACGCCGGCTCTCTTAAAAGCCGCCAGTCTTTCCTGCATAGCCCCTCTTGCCCCGCTTTCAAAAGAGAATGTTTCGTCGGTTTTATACAGCGCTATCTCAACCGCGGGTTCTCCGGTTTGGAGCGCTGGCGAGGGATTCGGCTGGGGCAGATTGGTTTTTTCAATTTCCGACGGATTTATATTTCGTAATTCGTTGCTCCCGGAGTGAAGATTAATATTGAAAAGCATAAGGGCGGGTAAAACAAAAAGAAACTTTTTCATGAAAACCTCCTGTTCGTTGTTATTATAGTATATTACCTTTTCCCTTTCGAGGGACTTAAGGGCAGGTTTGTTATGGGACAATGGGCCATGGCAAAGAAAGTATCCGCAGCAGGAAAGGATAAGGGATGAAGGATAAAAAGTGAAAAGTGAAGAGTGAGGAGAAAAAACAGTAATGTAGCTGCAGAGCAAAGCTCTGCTAAAATAACGGCTGGACAGCTAGACAGCTAGACGGCTGGACGGCTAGACCGCTGGACGGCTGGGAAAAAGGATAAAAAGTGAAAAGAGAGGAGTGAAAAGTGAAAAGAAAAAACAGAAATGTATCTGCAGAGCGCATCCGCCAAACTAACGGCGGACAGGGCTCTGCGAAAATAAAGGCTAGACGGCTAGACGGCTGGACTGCAGAAAAGGATAAAGAATAAGTCAAGAGTCGGGAGTCGAGAGTCAGGAGTCGGAAGTCACAGGTCACAAGTTGCAAGAGATAAATAAACGCAATGAACCTTGTCCCCGCAAAAGCGGGGAGCATAACGCTATAAACGCTATGAACGCTGTTATGTAAAGTGTCAAGCTTCAACTAAAATTTTTCTCCTTATGTTCTTCGACAAATAACTCTTTTTAGAAACGAAACTTTCTGTTATTCGTGGCTTCCTTTTTTTCAAGGAACTCACT
>CALEIX010000280.1 GCA_937898825.1 uncultured Elusimicrobia bacterium
TCAAGCAGAAGACGGCATACGAGATGTAGAGAGGTCTCGTGGGCTCGGAGATGTGTATAAGAGACAGGTTTTTATTTTTAAGATAAAAAGTAAAATATGAGTCATCCATGTCAAATAGCGCTATTTTTGAATTCCCGGGCAAATTATCTATATCTTTCGCGGTTAAATTTATCGGAGGATAATCGTTTTTTAAAGCGTTTATAAGAGTGTATTTGCCCCGTGATACGGGATTAAACAAACTTATGGCGAACATATAAGCGAGAAGCGCGAAAGAAACAATCTCGTTTTTTAAAGGAATCTTTTCAGCCAAATGTCCGGCCAATAATATTAAAGGTGGATAAAGTGGCAACAAAAGTCTCGTGCATCCGCTTTCATCATTTGATATGAAAAGCAGGTAAACGAAAAACCAGAGCGCGAGATAAATATTTGTTTTCTTTTTTTTGAAATTCACGGCGGCGTACGCCAAAGACAAAACCAAAAAGATAATAACGGGCCATGTTGAATCAAGCGGGAATTGTTTTAAAGCGGTGACAAAACCCTCCGCGAACAATGAAAAACTTTTAGGCGAATATATTCTCATTGAAAAATAATAATTTAAGAGAAACCAAGGCGCTATCATAAGCAAAACCGAAAACAAAAGCGGAACAAGGAGTTCAGGGTTCAAGTTTGCCTTTTTTAAGGGATGGGACGCCGTCAGAAAGGATAAGGCCAAAATTATGCCGGCGACCAAAACGGTGTATCTGTACATAAATCCTATGCCGGACATTAAAGCGGCGTAAACAAAATATGACGGGGTTCGAGTTTTTTCCCACAGAATGAAAAAATAAAAAATCGCGATAAAAAAGAACATCTCTGAGGGCGATTGCGCCCCTTTGATGGAAAAGTATGAAAGCGGAGGAAGGAAGGAAAATAAAATCAAAGATACCCTCGCGGCGTTTTTGGAATATAATTGTTGAGCCGTTTTATAAATAAGAATTTGAGCCAAAATAAAAAAAACAAACTCTTGAAGCCGGCCGGTAAATTCACTTACGCCAAAGAGTGAATAAACGAAAAATCTTATTATTCTTGACAGAGGGGGGAATCTTAATATGTCCCCGGGCAGAGAGGGATGAGCGCTTAGCGTGAAATGGTCTATGATTTTATAATAAAAGATGAAGTGCGCCGAAAGAAGAACCGCAACCGCCAGAACCAAATATTTCCCATATTTGGAAAAAAAACTTTTTGGAAAAAGAGCGACTATTTTTTTTCTGAAAACAAAACTCGCCGCCAATGTAGATAAAAGCAAAAAACGGAGGCAATATTCGATTGAAACCGGAATAACCTTAAAAAAAAGGGCTGGAAAAGCCAAGTGATAAAGTTCGTCGCCTATATTTACCGAATAAACAGGAAGAAACAAAAAATAAATCCTTGTAATTATCGTTATTGCTAAAATACCGGTAAGAAATTTATCTTTTGGAAATTCGAGTATTTTTTTTAAAGGAAGGCTGTCGTCGAATCTTCTAATTTTAGGTAAAACAAATTTTGCCATAACGATGAATATAACCGTAAAAAACAAAAAAACAGAAAGAGAGTGTGTAAAATTTTGGTTCGGAAGAAACCATACGGGATAAAGGAGGTAAGAGAGTATCCAAACCAGCAGGTAAATTAGGTCTATGCGCATATTAGTTTAATTTGAATTTTTTAAAAGCCATAAATGACATTTTGAGAAGCAATAAACCGTGTCTGAATCTGCTTATTTTAGTGCTCCCGTATTTTCTCTCTTTATATCTTACGGGCATTTCGATTATTTTTAAGTTGAGTTTTGTCGCGCCAAAGAGAAGGTCAAAGTCTCCGAAGGGATCGAAATCGCCGAAAAAATCCCTGCCCGATTTTATTTTAAGGTAATCGCTTTTAAAAAGGACCTTGGTACCGCAAAGAGTATCTGTTATTCTCTGTTCCAGCGTCCATGTGAATATCAAGGAGAAAAATTTATTGCCCAAAATATTTAACGGACGCATGGCTTCTTTTTCCATGGGATAAATGAGGCGACTTCCGTTTATAAATTCGCCTTTTCCTTCGAATATTGCCAAATAAAATTTTTCAAGATCTTCCGGAGGCACCGTTATGTCGGCGTCCAATATCATAAGCATTTCTCCGCTCGCCGCTTCAAAACCTTTTCTGACCGCGTCCGCTTTTCCGAAAGCACCGCCCTGAAAAATGAGTTTTATGTTTTTTTCCGGATATTTTTTTATCATTGCATTTATCTTTTCGACCGTTCCGTCGGATGAATCACCATCAATGAATATTATTTCGGTTTTGTTTCCGAGTTGAGGGGTTCTCCGAACGAGTTCTTCTATATTGCCTTCTTCATTCCTCGCTGGAATTATCACCGAAACGGAATAATCCTTTTTAAATTCCGCAATTTGTTTATGGAAGGAAACCGGTATTTCTTTAGCGATTATAAACCGGATCAGGCAAAGGTATTTTATAAGAGGAAGTTTGGCGATATATTTATTGATAAAATTCGATACAAACGGAATTTTAAAAGGAAAAAGGAACAAATAACCGTGTTTGATTGTCTCATAATCGTTCAAATACAGAAGATTGTTTATATCGTCGGTGGAAAGCCAATTTTGATACGGCTGTTTCATTTTCAGGCCGAGATTTTCGGCCATAAGAATCAAGGGTTCCCAAAGATGATTATAATAAGTGATCACCACCCTCGATTCGGGCTTTGTAATTTTTTTTAGATTTCGGAAGGCGAGCCAAATGTCCGAGAGATGCCCCAATAAGTCCTGCATTATCACATAATCAAATTTCTCAGTTATGGTTAAGGTTTCAATATCGGCTTGAATAAATTCCAATTCGGGATATTTTTCTTTTGCTATTTTTATGGCTTCTTCACTTATATCAACGCCTAAACCTCGGGACGGCTTTAAATTATTGAGCAAATCCCCCGTTGAACATCCAATTTCGATTATTGAAGAGTTTTTTGGAACATTGAAAGTGAAAAATTTAAAAAGTTCCATATGATAATGAGAATTTCGCTTTCTCCAATAATCCCGCTTTTTCGCCGATGAATCGAAATATTTCTTAATTTGAAGTTTATTCATAAACGAATTCTCGGATTTGTAAAAAAATCAATCGGTTTTTCTGTCCCGCGATTTGTTCCGCGGTTATTTGTTCGCTTTCCCGCTTATCGTTTTCTTATACCAATCCACGGTCTTTTTCAATCCCTCGTCGAAAGATGTGGTCGCTTTAAAGCCGAATTCTGTAAACGCTCTCGAGGTGTCCAGGCATCTCCTCGGCTGTCCATCAGGTTTTGTTCCGTCCCATTCTATCATTCCTTCAAACCCGCATAAGGATGCTACTTTTTTTGCCAAATCTTTAATTGAGATTTCAAAGCCAGCTCCTATGTTAACAGGTTCCGGTTTATTGTAAAATTCCGTGGCGAGAGTGATGGCTTCGGCGCAATCGTCAACATACAAAAATTCCCTCGTAGCCCTGCCCGTTCCCCACAAAGTTATGCTTTTTTGTTTTCTTGCCGCCGCTTCCACGCATTTCCTTATCAAGGCGGGGATTACATGAGAGGTTTTGGGGTCAAAATTGTCTCCGGGCCCGTACAGATTGACAGGAAGCAAGAAAATGGAATTAAATCCATATTGCTGCCGGTATGCCTGCGACTGGACTAAAAGCATTTTCTTGGCCAGACCATAGGGGGCATTTGTCTCCTCCGGATACCCGTTCCACAAATTTTCCTCCTTAAACGGCACTGGAGTCATTTTAGGATAAGCACAAATAGTGCCAATGGCTACAAATTTCTCAACTCCTCTTTTTACGGCCTCTTCCATTAGTTGAACGCCCATCATAAGATTGTCGTAAAAAAATCTGCCGGGACTATCCCGATTTGCGCCTATCCCTCCCACAACGGCCGCAAGATGAATAATAATTTCGGGCTTTGAATCTTTAAGAAGTTTTTTTACATTTGAGATTTTGACCAAATCATAATCTGTGCTTCGTGGCACAAATATCTCTTTTACCCCCTTTTCCTGAAGTTTTTTTAGAACATAAGAGCCGAGAAATCCGCTCCCTCCGGTAAGCAGAATTCTTTTTCCTCTCAAAGCGGGCATGCTCATTTCAGCGCCTCTTTTATCCTGTCGGCAACTGTTTCTATTTCAGCGTCGCTCATCTCAGGAAACATCGGAAGGGACAGAACCTCATCTTGCGCTTTTTCGGCCCTGGGCAGCGAAGGAGTGTTCAGACCGGCATAGGCTTTTTGAAGATGCAAACATATTGGATAGTATATCTGGCATGCGATCTGGTTTTCAAGCAAGTATTTTCTTACTTTGTCGCGCTTTTCTTTGGAATCGAAGCGTACCGTATAATAATTGAAGGAATGTTTGCAATCTTTTCTAACGGTTGGAACGCCACATAAATTTTCCAATCTTTCGTTGTACTTCAGCGCTATGTCATTTCTTCTTTCAGTCCACTTTTCCACAAACCTGAGCTTTATTCTCAACACTGCCGCTTGAATTGTGTCTAAGCGCGAATTAAACCCTTCGCTTTCGTATACATAAGGTCTGCTGCTCCCGTGGTTTCTAAGCACCTTGATCTTCTCTATAATACCGGAATTCTTCGAAAGAACCAACCCCCCGTCTCCGAATGCACCCAAATTTTTGGCAGGGAAAAAACTGAATGTTCCACAATCACCGATGGTTCCCGTATAAAACCAGTTTTCATTCATCTTGAATTTTGCAGTAAAACTTTGCGCGCAATCCTCTATCACAACAAGTTGGTGCCTTTTAGCTATTTCCATTATCTTTTTCATGTCGGCGGGATGGCCGTACAAATGAACGCAAATTATCGCCTTTGTCCTCGGCGTTATTCTCTTTTCTATATCCGCGGGATCTATATTATAGGTGTCGTCTTCTATATCGGCGAAAACCGGGGTTCCTCCCGTTTGACTTATAGTTTCGCTCGTCGCTATAAAGGTAAAAGGAGTGGTTATAACTTCATCGCCCTTTCTTATCTGGCAGGCGCTTATCGCAAGTCTGAGAGCGTCCGTGCCGCTGGCGACTCCCGCCGCATAATCTGCCCCGCAAAAAGCCGCAAACTCTTTCTCAAATCTCGAAACATCTTCTCCCAAAATATAATTTGCTTTGCGTGCCACTTCAAGCATTGCCTTCTCAGCTTCATGGCCTATTTCATCATAACTTCTCTTAAGGTCCACCATTGGTATCTTCATTTTTTCTCCCTGTAAACATCTGGAAAATCTTGCCTTCTCATTTTATAAAATAAAAGAATCTGATACAATTTGTTATAATTTCAAATAATGAGAACCTCCATTCTTGTGCCCGCGTATAATGAATTAAAAACGCTGCCCTTAATACTGGAAAAACTCTCCAAATTAGACATTGACAAGGAAGTAATTATTGTGGACGACGGTTCTGAGGACGGAAGCGAAGAATGGGTCAAAAAAACTATTACTGAAAACAGATACCCCTACGAAATTCGATTTATCAAGCACAGCCGGAATATGGGTAAGGGAAAGGCTTTGATAACGGCGCTAAATGCAGCCAAAGGAGAAATAAGCGTAATCCAGGACGCCGATCTGGAATATGACCCAAAATATATAAAAGAACTCGTGCGTCTTATAGAGAAAGACGGATTTGCCGTCGTTTATGGTTCCCGTCTTTTATCAGGGGAATCTGAAACATACAGTCTTTTGTATTTATGGGGAAACAAGTTTCTTACTTTTTTGAACAATCTTCTTTTCGGCGGGCAAATGACCGACTCATATACCGGCTACAAGGCTTTCAGGACAGAGGTGCTTAAAAAATTAAATCTGACCTCCACGGGTTTTGAGATAGAAGCCGAAATTTCAGCCAAAGTGAGTATAGGAAAATACAAATTCAAGGAAATACCCATAGTTTACTTTTCACGAGATAGAAAAGCGGGCAAAAAGATAAATTACAAAGATGCTGTGAAAGGGGTTTTAAAAATCATTGAAATATGCCTTTCCCGGAAAAAAATAAAAAAAACGCAAAAGTCCTCGTAATAGGAGCTTCGGGCCAGGTCGGCTCGAGCATAGTCAGGACTTTGAACGCAAAGAAGAATTACAAAATTTTCAAGGCGTCTTCCGCGCCTCAAAAAGATTTCTACCTTGTTGACCTAACCCGTCCGGACACTGTTTCAAAAGCCTTTTCAAAAATAAACCCCGACTTAGTTTTTTTATGCGGTGCTTTCACAAATGTGGAAACTTGCCAGGCGCAGCAGGAGAAAGCATACATTCTTAACGCGGGCGGTCCGCGGATTGTCGGGAGACTATGCGCCGAGTGCAGAGCGAAAGTAATATTCTTTTCCACTGAATATGTCTTTGACGGAAAAAACGGCCCTTACAGCGAAGAGGATGAACCAAACCCAATAAGCATCTATGGGAAAAGCAAATTGGAAGGAGAGAAATCTCTTGCAAATGTAAAAGGTGCTTTAATAATAAGAACTACTGTTGTTTACAACTACGATATAAAATCAAAAAATTTTCTCATGCAGGTTTTAAACAAAGCGGAAAGGGGAGAGAAAATGAGGGTTCCTCTCGATCAATATTCCAATCCTACCTGGGCGGTGGAACTGGCAAAGTTTAGCGTGGAACTCGCAGAAAGAAAGAAGGAAGGAATTTATAATGTTGTCGGAAGTCAAATTATGAGCAGATACGATTTCGCTCTTGAAATATGTCGATCTTTTGGCCTGAGGAACAATTTTTTGCAAGCAGTCCCCACTGAATTGCTGGGACAAAAGGCACGGCGTCCCTTAAGAGCAGGGCTGAAAACGGATAAAATATTCAGGGAATTTGGCAGGCGACTCTTGCCGCCGGCTATCGCTTTGCCAAAAATAAACAAAACATATGGAAATATTGTCTAAGCATCTTCACCTCTACTTTATAGCCTTTTTCATGCCTTTGCTGCTGTCCCTGATTTTAACTCCGGTTTTAAGAAAAATAGCAGTAAAATGGAAATTTTTTGACGTTCCGTCCGACCTAAAAACCCACAAAATCCCTGTGCCTCATGTCGGTGGACTTGCTATACTCCTATCTTTCTCGGCAACGCTTGTCTTTTTCAGATTTTACACGTCCTTCCCTACGGGAACTTTGCACAACCTCCGTTTTTTGCTCTTTGGGGGATTTGTAATGTTTTTATTGGGTTTTGTTGACGACATACACAAACCGGAAGGATTAAGCGTGCGGGCAAAATTTGCTATTCAATTTCTCACCGCTTTTTTCGTTGTCTTCTATGGGATTAAAATCAATTTTATATTTCCCGAATACATATCGCAGATTATAAGCGTTCTGTGGATAGTTGGTATATCCAACGCTATAAATATAATAGATATTATGGACGGTCTTTCTGCCAGTCAGGTTATGATAGCGAGTTTCGGCTTTTTTATCATCGCCCTGCCCTCGGAATCCATATATGTGAACTTCGCTTCGGCTTCCCTCCTGGGCGCAGCGGCGGGATTTATTCCCTATAATTTTTCCGGCAAAATAAAAACTTTTATGGGAGACTCAGGCAGTTTGTTCTGCGGGTTTGTTCTAGCTTTTATCGCCATGGGTACTGATTATTCCAGAACAAATCCGCTGGGCGTCTACGCCCCACTGCTTATACTCGGTCTCCCTATATACGATACGGTTTTTGTTTCTATCCTCAGAATGACAAAGGGGCAGTCTCCTTTCAAAGGCAGCAATGACCACTTTGCTCTGCGCCTGAAGGTATTTGGCTTTAAGCCGCCGCAAATAATAATTATATCCGCTTTATTTGCTCTCTTGCTTTCTCTCAGCGCTTATATGATAACAAGATTATCCCTTTTCTGGGGCAGCTTAATATACATCGGGGCATTCGGCGCTTTCCTTATTACGAGCTTCCTATTAATGAAAGTCGACGTCGACGGATGAACCTCAAACGCCCCTCCCCAGCCACTCCTACCCCCATACACTCCCGCATTGAACGCGAGTTCGCTCCCACGACCCAATGCGGGAGTGTGCTCTGGTGTATATCAGCGTAAGTTCGCAACCCACGACCCAAGTGACCCTTTAGGATCGCTTGACATATTAGCGAGGCTAAAGCCTCGCACTACAGCTTCGCGCTGACTCCTGACTCTTGACTCCTGACTTCCGACTTGTGCACTTATGACCTGTGCCTTGCAAACAGACTTTTTCAGCGGACCCCATTTACCTCAATTATCTCAAACTCGGGCATGTATTTCATCTGCTTTGTGACACTGCAGGAATCCGCGCTCTTAAAAACTGCATTTTTATATTTTTCAGGAAAGTTTTCAGGAAAGGTTACCTTTGTCAGAATTTTCTTGACCAGATGAGTTTGAGGGTCGCCAATGAATTCCATTTCTATCTTGAAGCCAAAAGTAGGCAAATTCATTCGCCTGCAAAAAGCTCCCATGAAAAAACCCACGCATGTACCAAGCGAGGCAAGAAAAAGGTCGAAAGGAGCAGGAGCCGAATTTTCTCCGCCGTATTTTTCAGGCTGGTCGGTTTCTATGGTGAAACCCTTGTATTCGGCTTTCACCTTTTTCCCTTCTCCTATGAATACTTGCATTTTAGCCATTGGACCACATCCCAATCTCAAAAATTGTGCATTCCGGGTATCAGGGTTTTTTTCCCGTCAATATTTTTGTAAATATTTACTATTTCACTCTCCATTTTTAGAAAGACATCTACCACATTCGGGTCAAAGGACTTTCCTTTTTCGTCACTAATATATTCAAACGCCCTGTCCAGCTCCCACTTTGGCTTATAGACTCTTTTCATCGTCAAAGCGTCAAATACATCGGCTACCGCAACAATACGGGCATACAACGGAATTTTTTCCCCTTTTAACCCATATGGATATCCCTTGCCATTGAACTTTTCATGATGAGATGCCGCTATCTTACAGGCAATTTGAAGAAGATGGCTCTCGGCATTAGAAAGGATTTTCACGCCATAGAGGGTATGCTTTTTCATCTCCTCATATTCTTCTGTCGTGAGTTTCCCCGGTTTTAGAAGTATGGCGTCGGATATGGCAACTTTACCTATGTCGTGAAGGGGACTTGCATACCGTATATAACAAATCTCTTTTTCGGGAAGCCCCATTCCTTCGGCTATGCTCCCTGAGTACTCGCTTATATGCCTGAGGTGTATTGCAGTGTCTTGCTGGTCCCTATATTCCGCAGTCACCGCTAAGCGATATATTGTCTCAAGCTGGGACTTTGAAAGGCTTTCGTAGAGTTGGGCGTTTTCAATTGCTGCCGCTGCCAGAGAACCGATAAGCAAAAGAATTCCCTCGTCGTCCCTGTCAAAATAACCGACTTTCTTGTTTATAACCTCGAACACGCCAATCGTTTTGCCATTTATATTTTTGAGAGGCACGGCCAGAATGGTTTTGGTTCTATAACCTGTTAATCTGTCAAGTTCACTCGTAAAACGCTCGTCCTCATAGGCATTCCTTATATTTACTATGTTTCCGGACGTAGCGACATAGCCGGCTATCCCTTTTCCCGGCGGTATTCTTATTTCCGTTTCCTCAAGCCCGTGCGCCACCTTGGACCAGAGTTCCTTTGTCTTTGAGTCTATAAGAAAAACGGAACATCTATCGCCCTGAAGGATATCCCTTACCTGGTTTGCGATTAGTTGAAGAAGCCTTGTAAGATTTGTTTCAGTAGATACCAACCCCCCGAACCTGACCAAAAGATTAAGTCTCTTTTCCAACTCCTCCGTTCTGTTCATATATTTATTTTAGCATTTATTAAATATTTTATTGAGAAAAACGCTGTAATGCATAACCTGCGCTGACGGGTAATATTTGGCAAGCCCTTTTTCAAGTTGTATCAGGCAGGAGGTTGAACCTGCAACAACGGTTTTGGCATGAATAGCGGAAACGTTTTTTATCTTCCTTAAAAGAATCTTTTTTGACATTTCCTCCTGGGTAAAAAAGTAAACCCCGGCGCCACCACAGCACCAGTCACTTTCCGGCATCTCCAAAAAATTTTTCCCGAGAACTTTTTTTAAAATTTCCCTGGGTTCTTTTCTTATGTTCTGGCCATGGCAGGCACGACAGGAATCATGATACGTCACCGGAGCAAACTTATCCGTTTCACCGCTTTGAACAGAGCAAATTGTATCCACCGGCAACGCCTGAAGAATGTCCAGGACATTTCCTGAAAAGTTCTCCGCTCTTTTCCGCCAGTTTTCATCGTGGAAAAGCCGGGGATAATTCTTCAAGAAAGAAGCACAAGACGAGCAATCCACCACTATCTTTGCATCAGGCGCCCTTGAGGAAATTTCTTCAAAGATTTCAATATTTTTTCGGGCAAATTTCCTGGCATCCTCCATCTTACCGTAATTGTAAGCCATAAGTCCACAACAAACATTTCTCAACGATGCTCCCCGTCCAAGAAATCTTTTCAACACATTTACGGTAGCAAGTCCCACTTCTGGATATATGAAATTCGGTCCACAGGAGGTAAAGTAAAGCCATCTGACGTCTGAGGTCACCGAAATTTCTTTATCCTTAGCAAGATACTCGGAAAGGAATTTAAGGGGAAGACGACGGAGCGCGCTTTCCGCTTCGGCCATTTGAGGAACACCTAAGATATGGAATATCCCGATGCGGGAAACAAGACTTGAAAAGCCCAACTTCTTGAGAAGAATGGCGATTTTCAGCAACAGCGCGAAAAAACCCGGAGCTTTAAGAAGTAACCTAATTGAAATTTTAAGGACGGGATTTTCAGAATAGTTCTTAATGCTTCTTCTGGCCTCCAGCACATGCTCATTGGTAGGCACACCAGCGTAACAGGCGCTCGCGCAAGCACCGCACAAAAGGCAGGTAAAAAGAGAAAAAGAAGATTGCTCTTTGCTCTTTATCCTGCCCTCAACCATCATTTTTATTATCTGATTCCTGCCGCGTGCCGAGACAAGTTCATTTTTTTCAAGAATGTAAGTCGGGCATACATTTGCGCAGTAACCGCATCTATTGCATTGACTCAAACTATCGTAAATTTCCGCTTTGCCCATGGCATTTACCAGATAGGCAAGATGTAAATTCCTCTCTGTGTAATCATAGAGATAATTGGCGTGCGCCTTTGTGGGTTTGTCTTCAATTATAATTGGCGTTTCTCTGTCCATAAATATTTCTATTGAAAAGGTTGAAGGGATCAAAAACCTGTTTGAGTTTTCTGCTTGTACTACCTATTTTCAAGGGCTCTCCGGTAAAATTCAATCTTGTCTCAATCAAATGATCCACTCTTATCGTGGCGCTCAGAATTATGCCATAGCATCCCATTGAACCTATGAACAATCTTGCAAGGTCATAGCCCGCTACATTTTTGAGAGTCTTTCCACCCAGCTCGTGAAACTCTCCGTTTGGCAAAAGAATGTCCACTCCCAAAAGAAAATCCTTTATCATATTGACTGAATAAAAACTCGGCGAAATTTCCTTTCTCACAAGAAAATGCCTCGAGGATATCAGGCCCCCCAAAGAGCCTTTATACTCGGGAAGGGGAAATTCAATCCCCTCCTTTCTAAGATATTCTTTCAGACTTTCCACACTTATCCCGCACTCCGCCTTAATTGTGAAGTTATCCCTGTCAAACTCTACTATACCTTTTAGCTCTTTAAGTGACAATTCCTCTCCCGCTATTTCCGGCTTTGATGTTTTCAAGCCAAACACGGCACTGGGGGTTTTAGTCCTGAATCTGCTTTCTACCTCTCTCTGCAGATATGAAGCAGGTCCGCTCAATACCGTTTTTCTCAAGCACATTTCGTTCCTGCTTTTTAGTGCCACGGGAATAATTTTATCGGGATTCGCAAGATTTTTTGGGTCAAGTGCCTCTTTCACCCTCTTGAACAGATTCAAAGTTTTAGTCGGATACTGCCAGGCCATAGCCATTCTTTTTTCTATGCCGACACCGTGTTCTCCGCTTATAAATCCTCCGCAAGAGATAAAAGTTTTAAGCATTCTATAGGCAGCCCTCTTTACCCGCTTGACCTGATATATATCCCTTTCATCAAATATTATGCTTGGATGAAGATTCCCGTCTCCTGCATGAAACAAAATTCCCGCTTCCACTTTTTCCTCTTCCAAAATATTTTTCACCGCTTTAAGTGCCTGAACCAGTTTTGGGCGCGGCACGACTCCATCCTCCACAAGAACGTTGGGAGCCAAACGTGCCATGGCAGGATAAGCATCTTTGCGCAGCTGCCACATCTTCTGGCGCTCTTCAAAACTCTCGGCAGATTTAAGAGAAAGACACCCATTTGCCCGGCATATTTCGTTTATTTTCCGGCTTTCCTTCTCCAGGGAAAATTCGGAATTTATTTCTATGAGCAAAGCCGCCCCGCAAGGAGGGGAAAAAACATTTTTTCCGCGACCGGCGGCATTTATTGATATTTCATCCATCGCTTCCAAGCAGGAAGGAATTATTCCTTCGGCTACTATCCGGGTCACGGTTGTTATTGCACTCTCTAGATTTTGAAAAGACGCAAAAATTGTAACAGTCTTTTGTCTGAGCGGAACAATTTTCAGCCATGCCCTCCTGACTATACCCAGGGTTCCTTCGCTTCCGCATATGAGGGACAGCAGTTGAGGACCCGTGGTAAGATCCAACGTCTCTATTTCCCCCCGCGGCGTAACCGTTTCAATTTTAAGCACATTGTTTGTAGTCACGCCGTATTTAAGGCATCTTGGTCCGCCCGCATTCTCTCCTATGTTTCCACCTATTGTGGAAACCTTTTGACTTGCAGGATCAGGCGGATAAAAAAAACCGAATTTTTCAAGTTCCTGCTGCAAATCCAGATTTACCACTCCAGGCTCGACAAGCGCGAAATGTTTGTCGGTGTCTATTCTGATTATCCGATTGAGCCTTGCGAGATTTAATACAACGCCCCCTTTTATAGGTATCGTTCCTCCGGAAAGATTGGTGCCAGCCATTCTCGGAATGTAAGGAACGCCGGCCTCGTAAAGAATTTTCACCACCGGTGCTATCTGGGAAATATCAGTGAAATTTATCACAGCATCAGGCTTTGCCCTTGAAAGAGCAGAATCATAAGAATATGCCATCAGAGAAACTTCATTTTCCAAAATATTCTTCTCTCCCAATAGGCGGGATATTTTTTTTCGCACGTAGGGAAAATTGTTTTTTCTAAACATTTGCTCTCTAATGCCTTTCTGCCGGCGGAGGCAACGCTTAAATTCACAGCGGGGCAAGTTTTGCCGTAAAATGGGTAAGTACCTTTGGAGCTTCCACAATTTTAAGACCTTTTATGTTTTTCCTGTTTTTGGCTATCCTGGCGAAAACTTCTATTACATAATCCACATGGCTTTGCGTGTAAACCCTGCGAGGCACGGCCAATCTCACAAGCTCTACCTCGCCGGGAAGAATGTTGCCCCTACCGTCTCTTCTTCCAAACATAAGCATGCCAATTTCAACGGCCCTTATCCCTCCCAAAAGATAGAGTTCGCAAACAAGAGATTGAGCGGGAAAATGAAGCGGATTTATATGAGAAAGAAATTTTTGGGCATTTACATATATTCCGTGACCGCCGGGAGGATTCACTATTGGAACGCCGACTTTTTTAAGTCCCCTTCCAAGGTACTCCGTTGAGCGAAGTCTGTACTGAAGGTATTTTTCATCCAGCACTTCTTTCAGTCCCACGGCTATGGCGTCCAAATCTCTGCCGGCCAACCCGCCGTATGTCCTGAACCCTTCGGTAAGAATCAGGTTTTGCCTTGCTTTCTGCGCCCATTCGGAGTTATTCATGGCTATAAATCCTCCCATATTCGCAAAAGCGTCTTTTTTGGCGCTCATCATTGCTCCGTCAGCCAGTTCAAACATTTCTCTGGCTATATTTTTAACAGGCATGCCGGCGTACCCTTTTTCCCTGAGTTTGATAAAATAGGCGTTTTCAGCGAAACGGGCGCAATCAAGAAAAAGAGGAATATTATTCTTTCGGCATATCCCGGAAACAGCTTTTAAATTCTTCATCGAAACTGGTTGGCCGCCGAGCGAATTGTTGGTCACGGTCATTATGCATATGCAAATGTTTTTTGCTCCTTTCCGCTTTATAAACTTTTCAAGGGCCTTTATATCCATGTCCCCCTTGAAGGGAAGCGTTTTTTCAAAATCAAGGGCCTCTTTTACCGGAATATCTTCGGCCACTGTCCCACTTGCTTCCACATTTGCCCGCGTGGTGTCAAAATGGGAATTGGAAACCGAATATTTGCCTCTCCCGCCGATTATCTCAAATAATATTCTTTCGGCGGCTCGTCCCTGATGAACTGGTATCACTTCCCTATAGCCCGTGAGGTCTTTTATGGCGTTTTCAAAGTTGTAGTAGCTCCTCGCTCCCGCGTAAGATTCATCTCCGTTCATCATCGCCCCCCATTGTGCGGCGCTCATAGCGCTTGTGCCACTGTCCGTCAAAAAATCTATAAGCACATGCTCCGCTTTTACATTAAAGATATTATAATGTGCTTCTCTAAGTATCCTTTCTCTTTCCTGGCGCGTGGTAAATCCGAGGGGTTCCACACTTTTTATCTTAAAGGGTTCTATTATCGTCTTCCATCCCCAGTTCATCCGTCCTCCTTTTATGCCTCAAGCACAAAATACATTACAACGAAATAAACCACCATCATTGCCGCCCCGTACGGCAAAGCAACTTTTGCCCACTGTTTGCTTTTGATGTTTAGTTTGGAGGCGCTCACTATGTTGGGAATGTTTCCCGGTATCAGCATTCCTCCCGAAATCAAAAGCCCCATTAAAAGAAAAACCAACTGGTCCAGATGCATACTCGGCACGACCTCCGCCGAAGCCAGAGTGGCATTGTCCAGTATGGCAGATATGGAATTTACCCAATATAGAGCGGCAGTGGGCATTCTGGCTATATACCTCTCGGCTACAGGCAAGAGCCCTGTTCCAAGAAAAATAAGCGCCATTACAAACAAATATATCTTTAGCGCCCGTATTAGAATGGTTTTATTAGTCTCAATCTCATCCTCTGCCAATGTATTATTTTCCTGAATTTTTCTTTTAGCACTCAGGGATGCCATAAAAGAAGACAGGATCACTCCCGGAACAATCCAGATGCCAGCGTTTTTCAACAGGAAAAAAAATCCGGCATGATACGGCTCTCCCCTGAGTTTTGCAACCATTATCGTGGAAAGCGGCTCACCTATGGGAGTGAGAGCTGCTCCGAGACCTATGGAAAAACAGGAATAAACCACTATTTTTATTTCTGAATGTTTGTCAAGTTTAAGTATGCTCATTACCTCGGAAAGTATCAAAGCCGAGATTATTGCCGTTAAAATACTTGAACCCAGGCCCAGAAAAAGCGCGATTATAAAAATTGTCGTTCTTATTCCAAATCTGGAAATGAGATGATTCATCCAGCCTTTCATATACTTTCTCACTGCTTTGAATATGAGGCCGACCACCAAAACCGCCGAACTTATCATTATTGGTTCCTTCAACGCTTCGTGGATAAGATGGAAGCTCCATTGATTGGAGACGGTAACCGCGGAAATTCCCATTATAAACAGGAATATTTCCAGTTCCTCTTCAACCTTCTTAACTGAAAAAGGCAATATTAAAGTCAGAAAAAGTATGACTGCAAGTCCTGTGAGCACCACATAGTCGTTAAACATAATCTCCTCTGATTTTTAATATACTTTTGCTACAATTTATGAGAACTGCTATCGTGCCTCGCTTTTCAGAGCAGGGATGAACGGCCCCGGCCACTAAAACTTTGCCCGGGCAAGCTGAACGCTATGGAGCGTCAGACACAATGCCAGAAGTAGCGAGGTAACTTCACCTTTTAAGGTGAAATTTTTTTCACTACTGGTTATTGTAATATTTTTCAAACAATATTAGAAAGCATGAAACACATAGAAAGACCTTTAGGATTGTTTCTCGGCGGAGGGGGTGCGCTTGGCTCATGGCAATCGGGCGTTCTGAAAGAATTGGCGGCAAGCGGCATTGGATTTGATGTAATTGCCGGATTCAGCATAGGAGCAATAAACGGCGCCGCCTACTGTTTCGGGAGAGTGGAGGACCTGAAAGGACTTTGGGCTGTGGTTAAACCGGAAATCATCCTGAAACCCGCTCTTGAATACCATCACATGCCTCTTGAAATTTACACGCAATATCAGCGCAATTTTTTGTCCCGTTTGAAATATATGATGAGAAACTATGCAGCCAAATTCACCCTGTTCTCAAACAAACCTTTATATAAACTCCTGGAAAACTGGCTTCATCTTAGCCGTTCGGATTTTTCCCGAAAAATTCCTTACTACGTCATTAGTCATTGCGTGGAGAGAAGAATGCCGTACATAGCGAAATTCAACGGAACCAAGGAAAACAAAATAATTTCATTTAAGGACGCAGTGGTTGCCAGTTGCGCAATACCCACCATCTTCCCTCCGGTAAAGATAATAGAACGAGGCATGAAAAAGCATCTCATAGACGGCGGGGTTATAGGAGTGGCTGATATTAATCTCGGTCTGTTTGAGGGATGCAAAACCATAATAATAATTTCCAATTCAAGGCCCGAGGATTATACCTGGAGCGCTACGGGGATAAGAGGGCATTTCGAATCGGAAGCGAGAAAAATGCTTTTTACTCATATGAGGAAGATTTATGATTCACGCGTTTTTATAAAATCAAAGCCGCAGGTTTATTTGCTATATCCCCCGGAAAAACTAAATATGGGTATTCTGGAATTTGATGGAGAAAAATGTCTGGACGCTTTTGAAATGGGAGAAAAAACGGCGCGAAAATGGCTCGAGGGTGAATAGTCTGCAGAAACTTATCTTTCGGAGAAAAGACAGGATAAATTTTTGCGCTCTTCGCGAATTCTTTGCGTTATTTGCGCTTCTGCGAAAGAGGATAAATGCTTGAACCGACTTTTGTTAATTTTTTAGTATCCATGCTCTTTGGAATTCTAACAGGCGTTGTTTGTCCGGTTTTCGGAATAGGAGGAGGCGCCTTTATGGTTCCGTTCCTTATTTTATTTGCCGGACTAGAGATGAAGAACGCAGTTGCTGTCTCTCTTCTGTGCGTGGTAGGGTTATCCTCGCTTGCAACCGCTTTCAATCTCGAAAAGTGTCTTGTAAGAGTGAAACTTGGAATAAGCATGGCTTTTTTTGCTATATCCGGAGCCATTCTCAGTGCTTATGCCGCAGACTATATGCCTGAAAAAATCTTGATGATTATTTTTCCTTTTTTACTTTTTTTTATATCCTTTTCAATGTTTTTTAGGTCTGAGAAAAAAGCGGAAAATCAAACTGGTGGAAAACATTCATATTTTGACGAAAACTGCAGGAAAGAAGTCTCCTACGATATAAAAAACTTCAAAACGGTTTCTTTCCTGTCTTTTTTCGGTGGCGGGCTGGCAGGGCTTTTCGGCATAGGCGGCGGCATTGTGCAGGTTCCACTTATAAATCTTCTGGCAAAAGCCCCTATAAAGGTGGCTGCTGCCACAAGCAGTTTTATCGTCTCTATGAGCGCCTGTGCGGCTGCTTCGGTGTTTTTCCGCAAAGGATTCATCGTCAGGGAAATCGCCACGCCAATGTTTTTAGGAGTTATTATCGGTTCTTTTATCGGAGTCAGGATACTTCATAAAAGCCGATCTGAAAAAATACGGAAAATTTTTGCGATTCTCTTGTTTCTGGCGGCAGTGAAAATATTTCTAAAGGCCCTATCTTTATGAATACAAAAGAAAATCGCATTTTAAGTTTTGCCTATAAAATATTGATTTTGGGGGCTGCAATCGGGATGATTATTCACTTGCTTTTAAAGTATTTTAACGTAAATTTGAAAGACCAGGCATTTTTCTTTTCAGCAATGGTCGCACTGTTTGCTCCGGCAATAGCAGCTGTTATTACGGGAATGTTTTTTATAAAAAGAGAATGGAAATATTCTGCAGGTTCCTTTCTTCTTGCTATGCTTATCTTTTCCGCTTATATTTTAAATTTGTAAGATAGTATTTTTACAAAAGTTATTTGTTATATCCGCGCAAAGGGTGTAGGAGGAAAACATGAAAAACATCGAAGAAACTTCAGCAATAATCCCGGTTGCAGGGATAGGGACCCGCCTCAGGCCTCATACCCATACCTGGCCCAAGGTCCTGCTTACAGTGGGAGACAAACCAATCCTTGGGCATATCCTGGACGAGGTCAAAAACGTTGGCATAAAACGGGTTTATCTAATAATTGGCCATTTCGGTGAAAAAATAAAAAAATATGTAGCAACCTACTATCCTGAACTTAAAGTGGAATATATTCTGCAGAAAGAACAAAAAGGGCTCGGACATGCCGTATGGATGGCCAAAGACTATGTCAGGGGGCCCCTTATGGTGCTTCTGGGAGATACTATCATTTCCGCCGACTTAAAAAAGTTCCTTTTCAGTCAGGATAATGCCATAGCGCTGAAGGAAGTGGAAGACCCTAAACGTTTTGGCGTGGCTGTCGTCAAAAACGGATATGTCGCAAGATTGGTGGAAAAACCGGAGAAACCGCTTTCCAACCTTGCGGTTGTGGGAATATACACCTTCAAAAAAAGCGAGATCCTTTTTAAGTCTCTTGAAAAACTCAAACTTTCGGGCAGAATGACAAAAGGCGAGATGCAACTTACCGACGCCCTGGAGATAATGATTCGTTCAGGTCACAAAATAAAACCCATTATGATAGAAGGCTGGCATGACTGCGGAAAGAAAGAAACCATTATAGAAACGAACAAATACATTTTGAAAAGAAAAAAACTTTCCGCCAGAGTAAAAGGGGTGCTTGTTCAGAATCCCGTTTATATAGCGAAAAGCGCCAGGATAAAAAATTCTATCATAGGCCCTTACACCTCGGTTGGAGAACATGTTCAAATAGAGGATTCAATTATAACCGATTCAATAATAAATCAGGGCGCCGTCATACACAATATGAATCTGGATAAATCGCTTATAGGTCCTGATGCCGTGCTCAAGGGTCGCGTTGAGCATGTAAACATAGGGGAAAACAGCGAGATAAAATTTGAAAATTAAACTGAACCAGGGGACAAGTCACAGGTCACAAGAGCACAAGAACACAAGAGCACAAGAGCACAAGAACACAAGAGCACAGGAACACAAGAGTACAAGTAGTGTGACCCTTTAAGGTCGCTTTGATATATTGGCTCGCCCCGTTAGAGATACACGGGCTAAAATTTTATCTAAAAGATGCTGAAAAGAGGAAAATGGCGGATGTATTTGTAAAAGGTTGTAGCTGTGGGCGTGGGCGCATATGCGCCCTATCTCTAACGGGGCAAGAGGTAAATAAGCGCAATGAACCTTGTCCCCGCGAAAGCGGGGAGCACAACGCTATAAACGCTCAACGCAATGAACGCTTAACGCTATAAACGCTTAACGCTATAAACGCAATGAACGCTTAACGCTATAAACGCAATGAGCCTCGCACTACGACCCGAATTATTGCTCTGTCAATTCTCCCTTGCAAGGACATAGGCGCACACTTTCCTGGCTCCTGCCTTTTTAAGAACGCGCGCCGCCTCTTCAAGAGTAAAACCAGTCGTCGCCACATCGTCTATAAGAATTATTTTCTTTCCTGCCACCACTTCACGGTCAGCGGAAAAAGCACCGACAATATTGGTCTTTCTTTCTTCCCTTTTTAGAAGCGCTTGGCTGGGTGTATCTCTTGTTTTTGTAACTGCACCGCTTAAGACAGGCAAACCCGTATATCTTGAAAGGACCCTCGCCAAAAGAAGGGATTGATTGAAGCCTCTTTTCCGCAATTTTGAGCGGGAAAGAGGAATAGCAACCAATGCTTCATATTCCCTGAATTCCGGATGTCTCAAAAATTCGCTCCACATCCACTTGCCGAGAAATTTGCCCAGATAATCTTTTCCCGAGTATTTGTATTCTCGCAGCGCCGCTTTAATGACTCCTTCGTAAACAAAAGCTGAGCGGATGAAAGAGCATTTGTACTTCCTGGATTTGCTCCCGCGACAGTTAAAGCATGTCTCTCCGGCATCTATGTTCTTCCCGCACCTCATACAGATAAAGGGCCCGGGTTTTTTAATAATTAATTGGCAGTCAGCACAAAAGAGGCTCTCTTCACCAAACGCAAGGTCGGCTTTACAGTAAAGGCAAATCCGCGGAAAAAACACATGGAGAAAGATTTTCCACAATTTCCGCATTGTTTCTAAAACTGCAAAACCACCGTGCTTCCTATCTGGTATGAGTAATATTCTTCTTGCTTCAGATATTTGTGCCACAATCTTTGAAATGAAGCATTCAGGGTTATTCTCAGGTTTTTAGTGGCTTCATAATCAGCGCTCGAGGCGAACGAAAGTAAACGAGAATTATTGGCTATGGTTATGGGAGATTTTTTAATGGCAAAACTCAGCGTATTGGTCCACACTATCCTGTTAATGAATTTCAAGACATTCTTTGAAAAGGGAAGTTTCAGTCCCCTGGGCATTGAAATATCAGCTCTCACCATAATGCTTGGCGTAATCACTGTATCATCTTTCGTGGCAACCCCAAGACCACTTTCAGAAAAGTCTCTGGCATAGTTTATTTTGGGAGTCATTCTGAATTTTTTTATTTCAAATGTTCCCTGAATAGACGCGTCTTTATGGAACGTTTTGCTCAATATTTTATTAAGCCGCAAGTCTGTTTTTTGAGTGAAACGGTTGTTGTAAGTCAGAGCACTGTCAACAAAATTCAGAAGAAGAAACCTTAAATCCACGCTATAATTATTGCTGTATTCGTCGCTAACGTTCTCGGTGACGTTTGTATTCCTTGAATATTTTAAGTTGACAACAGCATTCTTTGCCCATTTCTCCAAACCAGTCAGCACTTCAAACCTGGAAAGCGAAAGCAATATATCGGGAAACGTTTTAGTTTTTACGATGCTTTTGGTTCCGGTATTGTCGGTTTTCTGAAAAGTATTGGTGAAATTGTTAGTCAGCGAAAGGGTTGAAAGAGTGGAAAGCCTGCCCTTAAAAACATATCCCTCGAAAGGCTGCCATCTCTGCGTGGAATTGTAGGTATCCCGCATCGTCAGAGAACTTCGCCTGGCGACTTCATTTTCAGGTCGAATCGGTTTTCTTATCCATAAATCTTTCTTTGAATCATAACTTTTTTCCACGTAATCCCAGGAATCTCCGTCCTGCAACTGATAGTTGGAGGAAACAACGAGCGACCTGAGAAGCTTGCTGCGCGGAACAATTTTGTTCATATTAATGACCAGCCCAAGATTTCCCTGCGAATTTCTCTTGACGCTTTTTATTTCGCCTACATTGAAAGTCGGTGAGGATAGGTGTATGGTAACCGTAGTCACACTCAAATTATTATTTTCCATAGTGGTAATCGAGTAACTGACATTCGGATTTAGCCAGTCAAAAAACCTGAAATTGGACGCGAAGGAAGCAGTTTGTTGCATGGACTTGGGATACTTTGAAACCTCATCCGGAGAAGATAAAGAATACCGCTTTTCTTTTACAACCTTGAGTTTGTAATCGGGAGTAAAGTTTGAACCCCGCCATGGCAGAAAAGAAATTTTGGCTCCGTATTCATGGCTTTTTTCCTCGGTATTGTAAAGACCGCCGATACTTTCTATTTTACCGGCGTCATAGTCCACTTTGCTCAGAGATTGATTATAACTGAGACTTATATTTTTGGGTAAGATGAAAAAATTCAGCGGGACGGAATATTGAAAAGATGAAGAATAAGAATCTCTTTCATCAAATCTATATGTGCTTGCATAATCTACTTGATTTTTGGCGTAAGAAAAACCGAGAGATGGTAGCTTAGGTATATTTAGATTGGCATTTGCCCTGGCGTCCAATTTTTTTACCTTGCCCTGTTGAAGAGAATTAAGAAGATTGTTCCTGCCGGTCGCCAAAACATTCGGGGTATTAGTAATCTGCCTTGAAAAATCAAAACTCATCGGTAAAAATCTAAACCGGGTAAATTTCAAGTATCCCGTGTTTTGTTCATTATCCTGATTTGTAACGGCGCTCACCGGCGTCTGGAAATTCCTGTCCACAAATCTATGTTTCCCGCCAAAACTCATCCATCCCGGAATTTCAAAGCTCGCCTCTATCTTTTTCGCGTTCCCGGTCCTGACAAGGGGTTCGGCAAGATGGAGCTCATTCACATAAACGGTTCCGCTATGCTCGGAGGCGTCTCTTGCCTCTATCCCCATCATTATCATGGCTATCTGCTGAAAACTTATCATCCCCTGGGATGAAACCTCTATGTCATAATTTGAGGCATTACTCCATAAATCGGGTACTTTATCTCCGTTAACATCGTCCTGTTTCAGGGTTATCAACCTCCAGCCCGTGAAATTAAGCGGCACCGCCGCTTTTTGATACTTATTCGCATCGCCTATTTTAATATAAAAATAGGCGTTCGAATCTACCGATGTGTTATTAAGCAAAAATTTGAATTCTCTATGCTGGGATATGTCTATAGGTCTTGTATACTTCCTGTAAACATAGTTGGTTGAGGTTGAAGTCACGTTGGTGTAATTTATGGAGAGGGTCTGCTCAGAAATATTGCTCGAGCTGTTTCTTCTCTTTTGCTCGGAAACCGAACCGTACAAGTCCTCGTAAACTTCTGTCGCCTCCCCTCCGGCATCATAAATGGGAACATAGCCGGGATTATCTATATTATTGAGAGCCACAACATCGAGAGTTTTGACTCCACTCGTTCCAACATCCACATTCCATGTATTCCCGACCGCGGAAATTCTGGCTATTTTTATCGTTCCCCTGGTTTGGCCCCCGGGAGACTGTTTTAAAGAAAGTCTTATCTGCTTTATCGCGTTCCACTTATAAGTTTCTGAAGATGCAATATTCATTTGGACATACAGATTATGCCAGCCTGAAAAATCAATAACATTCTTGGTTTTACCATCGTCATTGTTATCAATAAAAACCGAACCGTTGACATATCCAAAATCCCCGCCGGTAAAATCCTGCGGGTCAAGCCTTCCATTCCTGTTCAGGTCTTCTGAATCAAGCCTTCCGTTGCCCGCGCCATATCTTGCAGAATTCTTTCCGTCGGGAGCATAAAGCCAGCCAATATCTTCTTTGCTTGAAAGCTGACCATCGCAGTCTGTATCTTCACTTTTCGGAGCATTCACAAGATTTACGCCGTTGGAGCAGGTAAAAGACTGCCCGCCGGTGCCATCTGCGTCCTCGTTTATCTGCCCTAAATGAAAATTTATCTGCGGACCCAAAGCACCCGGGGAATTTTCGCCGTAAATAACCATTTCAAAAACATTTTTATCCGAGAAATCAAGCCCCGAATTAGACAGGGCATAAACTATTGACACTTCGGAGGACACACTGAAATCATAATTTACACTCAGGACTCTCTGGTCACCTTCCGAATCAGTTTGAGGATTTATATCCTTAGCTTTCACATCCTCACTTGCCCACGTTATGGCCAATGGATCGGCGGGGCTTAAAGTGGGATTTGCCGCTATATACCAGTAGTTGTGGTCCATTGAAGGAGAATCTTCCTGCTTGACCCCCTCCATATTGTCTATAAGAGCATAATCATTGAGGTTGGGATTTACCCGGGACCTGGCGCCTTCCACCGACAAGTTGGCTTTTATGCCCAGGAGATTCAGATTTTTAAACTGCAAATCCCCTTCAAAAACCATCATGCTTTTAACTATGTCGCTTATATTCGGCACGACATTGCTTTTAAGACCCCCCTGGTACAGGAGTGTGCTGCCCAATGATATATGCTTTGTCAAATCATACGAAAGCCTTCCTCCAAGCAAACTTTCGCTGCCCGTGCCCCCAAAAGGAGAAACCTCGTAAGTTATTACTATCTTTGTATTTGAGTTTATTTTTTCAGGGTGATAAAAAGTTATAAAACCCGAGTCGTAATCTATGAAGTAAGATTCGTTCCTGTTTATTTTTACGCCATCAAGCATTATGGTTTCGGAATGAGGAACTATATTCGGCTCAAGCATAAAAGTTTTAAATCGGTAGTAATATTCTACCCTGAATATTCGTTTTGAAACGGGTGAAGCTGAATAGATTTGTGGATCTGGCTCTCCATCCAGCTTAAATTCCTCGTCAAGATAAAATATACCTTGTTCAAAATCTACATGTATGGTTTCAGGATATACCTGCCTTGGGCTTAGTGATTCACCGACATCGTTTCGGTTCAGGTCCTGAACCTTTAATGTAAAATTTCCGCGCCCGTCGTCCCGGACTATATTCGTCTGTCCGATGGAATAGTAGGTCTTCAATTCACGGTTGTATCCGACCTCGCTTTCCGTAGATATATATATATCATTCTGAGTTTTTACCAGCTTATATTTTCCGGTATTTGAGGAAAGTTGAGTTCCATTCGCATTAACATAATCTATTATCACCACATCCTGCACATTGAGACGTCTGTTGAAAACTACCACTCCCTTGGCATAATCCACGACATAATCCACTCCCGGATTCAATAACCTGAACCTGCCGGTGTAGGTGGAGGTTTGAACCTCAAGGTCGTCCGCGGTCATTTCAAAAATAGTTATACCGTCAGCCACCTCTCCCTCCTGCCTGTCTACGTATATCCTCTCTGAGCCCTGTTTTATGGGAAGCCTGGAAGTATCTCCAAAAGTAATGTCATAATATTTCCTGCGGAGATAATTGACATCCTGTATGTCCACGGCTCTGAACTGGGTATTTCCGACGAATTCTTTGGTTTTGGTTTGCCCCTTGGTGCGACTGCCTATAAAAGTCATTTTAAGATTTTTTGTTTTAAGGTCAGCCCTTATGCCAAACAACTGCTTGTTATAAGAGACAAATTCCGTTGACGGCAAAGAAAGGTTTATATCTCCAAAAGAAACATTCTGGACAACTTCCTGGGGGTCTCCGGTGTAGACCACAGAAATATCCTGCTTATCATCCTTGCTGTCGTCATAATCAACGTTTACAGTTATTTTATTGCCGACCTTTCCTTGCATTCTCACCTGCAATTGTTGACTTATTTCAAACATGCCGGAGGATTTAGGACGGTTGGTGGTAGTCTGGTCATTGATATAAGTTTTTCCAGTATAATTAATGCTTATGGTTTTTCTTCCCGTCACCGAAAGACTCGTGCCATAGGACTTAAACTCCACTTCCGGCGGCATGGTCCTTGGAACTTCCGTAGAAGCTGTCACTCTTATTTCTTTAACTTTATATTCAGGAAAATAAAGTTCTCCTTTTTCCAATCGTTCCCGCATCTCATTCCATCTCTCGCGCGAATATTCGAATTTTATCTCTTTTTCAAAAACACTTTTTTCAGGCGTCATCGTAGATTCGAAAACGGTTAAGAAATGACCTGAAGGACTTTTCTCAAGAAGATGAAATCTAGAAGTCTCCGGCACGGAAAGATAATCTTCTCCGCAATAAACCAGCACTCTACCGAATAAAGCAAAGATTATAAGTAAAAACAGGAACCGCGAATTTTTTCTTGTCAATTTATGCAGCCTCTCAAAAAAAGAGTTCACTCTACAACTTACCCTTCTTTTGTGACTTAAATATTGCAAATTTAATATATGATAGAATAATTTAAATGAGATTTACTATTCTGCAAACTTATATATTCAGGGTTTTCCTGCCCTCGTTTATTCTTTCTGCCATTGTCTTTTCATTTATGGTTATAATGGTGAATCTCGTGCAATTCGTGGACAAAGGGATATTGTCCGGATTTTCTTTCCACTTTTTCTTAAAAGCCACTTTATACCTCCTGCCCAATATATTTTCCCTCATCCTGCCCCTTGCTTTTCTGATGGCCTCCCTTCTTGTGCTTGCGGAACTTTCGGCAAGCGGAGAAATAATGGCAATGAGGGCTTCAGGATATTCCTTTAACGAAATACTGCTGCCCCTTTTTTTGTTTTCTCTGGTCCTTTCCCTCTTGCTTTTTTACACCAACAACTGGTTGGCTCCTCATTACACAAGACGTTCCAACGACTATATCCGAGCCATGGCCAAAAAGATAACCAAAATCCACCTTCAGCCGCGCACATTCCAAAAAATAATAGATTGGTGCATATATTCCGCAGAGGTGGATAACAAGAAAAAAACACTGAAAAAGGTTAAACTCTCCCGGGTATTTCAGAATAAGGCAGGCAACAAATGGTTTTTGCGAATAAACGCCAAAACTGCGAATTATCGCATACTGGAAGACAGGGGAATAGAAATAAATCTCAAAAACGGAAAATTCAACAGAATAAACTTCAAGGAAAAGAATAATCTGATTTATGGAAATTTCAATCTGTATACAACATTCATGCCATTTTTTACAGAAAAGATGTTAAAAAGGAAAATTTACAGATTTGAAATGAACACCCCCTCTCTCCTTGAGAGGATAAAAAAGGACAAACTTGACGAAAGCATAAAATTGAAGTATAAAATAGAACTTCTTTCAAGAAACACTTTATTCCTTACCCCCTTGATATTTTTTGTCATTGCCTCCCCCCTGGGGCTGCTCCTTGAAAAAGGGGGCAAGGCGACAAGTTTCTCCCTGTCTTTGCTTATCATTTTTCTCTATTACGGACTGTTCACTTTAACCAAAGTTGCAGCAAAAAAATATGAATTATTCTTCCCCTGGATAATGTTTATTCCGCCAATATCGGGCTTTGTCGCAGGAACTTACATCTGGAAGAAAAAACTTTACCTGAAATGAGAAAAGTATTTTTCAGATATATCTTTTTTCAATTCTGGCCTCCCTTTTTCTTTGGCCTGGGTGTATTCAGCGCGCTGATATTTTTTGGCATGTTGTTTGACAAATTAAACACCTTTATAAACATGAACCCGAAACTGAGTCTTTTTGTCGCGTACCTCTTCTGTCAACTACCTTATTACACGAATCAAGTATTTCCGATGGCGAGTCTTCTTGCGACGCTGTTTGCCCTTGGAAAATTTCTTAAAAGCGGAGAATGGAAAGCAGGGCTCGCCGGAGGCTACCGGCCATTATTTATAATCTCTCCCTTTATTCTTTGCTCCATAATCGTTTCTATATTCCACTTAGGCTGGCAGGAACTGGTCAGTCCGCCCCTTTATAAGAAATCCCAGGGAATCTATAACTACAAAATCAAAGAAAACGCTACCTGGAATAGATTTGAGAAAAAAAACATATCTTTTTCAGTTCCCGGTTATATTGTTTCAGCATTACGCTTCGACGGCAACAAGAACGAAATGCAAAAAATCATAGCGGATAAATACAGCAAAGACAGACTGATTAGGCAAATAGTTGCTGAAAAAGGCAGGTGGGATTCGGGCAAAAGAAAATGGATTTTTTTCAACGGGACCGTAATAGATTACTCAGGAAAGATGCCTCGAATTAAAAGGTTTTCGTTTGAAAAATTTTCATTTTTTTATTCTAATCCGCTTTGAAGATCTCAAAATTGCCTGGATACCTCTGATTTTCTCTGCCGGGAACATTCTTCGATAGGGATATGCAAGAACATAAAATATTCATGAGATTAAACATTGTATTTTTAGGGAAGACGATTCAGCTGATCTTTCTAATGATTAAATTAATTAAGCCACTCTGAGGATCAATTCATGGTTGGAAAATTGAGCGAGCGATCAGCAAGTAAGAATACCTACCTTCTTTTCTGGTTTAAAGTCATACTTGTGAGTCTTCTTCTCTTATCAGTCTCTTCATATTTCTTGCTCTTCCAATATTCTCCGATATCTCCAGAGAAAACTTCAGCAAATCGATCCTTCATCGTGAAAGTCACATTTACATTTGAGAATGATAATCCCCAATGGGAATATTGGAACCTCTCACATGAGGAGAGGACGATCGGTCTCTTCATGAATAATGCTTGGCAGACTGTCTACCTGCTGAATGTTTCCTATCCAATCGATAAGATTCAGAGAGATATCGATGGAAATCCAGTTGCTACTTTATATTTTCCGAAGAATTTTATCGCTCCTGGAAAAAATTTGACTTATCAAGTTACTTATCGAATAATTCTCAAACCTCGTTTACCCCCCTCTATTAGTGAGAGCTATTCAGGAACTTTGAATGACATTCCAGCGTCTCTCAAGAATCTTTATTGCAGAGAAGCTGGGCCTTGGCAAGTAACCAATAAGCAACTGAGGAATTTAGCCTTTAAAATAAAAGGAGACGATACGAATATTCTTTC
>CALEIX010000281.1 GCA_937898825.1 uncultured Elusimicrobia bacterium
CTCCAATTCCTGCAATTTATGCGCCAATCTCGTATGCGCGAAAAGCGTTCGACGAAGTCTTACAAAAGCTCTCATTATGGCGATATTTACCTTAACGGCTTTTTTGCTTTTTATTACGCTTGAAAGCATGGCCACACCTTGCTCCGTAAAGGCATATGGTTTGGCGCGCCGGGAACCGCCCCAACTTGAAATCACAATTTGTGATTTCAAGTTTTTATATTCCGAATCGCTGAGCTGAAACATAAAATCCTTCGGAAAACGCTCTTTATTGCGCTTTACGGCTTGAATTAAAGCGCGGACCTCCACTCCATACATTTCAGCCAGGTGAGAACTTAACATCACGCGATGCCCGCGAATTAAAAATATCCTTTCCTCTATCGGGTTTTGTTTAATCAATTCATGTTTCATTTTTCAAATCCTTTTAAAATCCCACTCTTTCACTTTATCTCCTAAACCTTGATTGTGTTTATTTATTTTCCCCGCCGCCTCATTTTTTTAGGCAGCATTTTTGCGGCTTGTTCAAGTTGTTTCAAATAATCAGACTCCCCTAACTTCTCATTGTTTTTCCTGCGGCGGACAGCAAATTTTTCATATTCAGTTGCGGCATAATCTTCAGCATCCTGTTTGCTCACCTTACCGGCACAAGGCAAAACCTTCCGGTCATTAAAACGCAAAAATTCATCCAGTTTCTGCTCCCAATCTTTCAAAAAAACCTGCTTGCGCCGCTTTGCCTGATCCTCGGCAAAGTCCAACCACATGACAACAATTCGATTTAACTCGCTTATTTCATTTTCATTAAGATAATTTTTGGCGACAGTCACATCAGTTCGACGAATATCATCACCTTTCCAGTTGGTCAGGCCCATATTGGGCCGAAGATAATCAGCCCTGTTCTTGATAAGCTCCGCTGCGGTCATACCGGTAGCGGCATAATGGAGTTTATTTTGAATAATGCTGAAAAATTTTGCAGTCTCCGGCAAAGAAGGTTCATAATCCGCAGCCATGGCGAATATCTCTCTGACTCGCAAATACATCCTTCGTTCACTGGCGCGGATATCGCGGATACGTTCCAGCATTTCATCAAAATAATCCGGCTCAGCAGAGGCCGCCGGCGGATTTTTCAGCCGTTCATCATTAAGCACAAAACCCTTGATAATATATTCCTTTAAACGCTGCGTAGCCCAAATACGAAAGCGAGTGGCAATTAAACTTTTTACTCGATAGCCCACTGAAATAATCATGTCAAGATTATAATAATCAACCTGATACTGCTTGCCGTCAACGGCAGTTGTTGCAAATTTTGCAACAACTGCATCGCGGGCCAGTTCCCCCTCTTTAAAAACATTGCTAATATGCCGCGAAATCACCGATTTATCACGCTGAAACAACTCCGCCATTTGTTTAAGCGACAGCCATACCGTGTCATTATATAATTTAACTTCAATGCGCGGCCGCCCTTTAACCTGATATATGAGAAATTCCGAATGTTGCTGTAAAAATTTTCTCCTGTTCATAAACCCATCTCCTTCAAATACTTATTCAATTCTTCCTGAGTTTTGGAAAGCTCCGCTTCTATTTCATTGATCTCTTTTTGAACCGCCGGAATGTCCACATCTTCCTCTTCTTCAAAAGTGTCCACATAGCGGGGAATATTAAGATTGAATTCGGCTTCTTTAATCTCTTCCAATGAAGCCAAATGGGAATATTTTTCCACTTCTTTAAATTCTTTGAATGTTGAAACTATTTTTTCAATATCTTTTTCCCGCAGTCGGTTCTGTTTCTTCCCGTCTTCAAATTCCCGGCTGGCGTCAATGAAAAGGATATGCTTATCCCGTTTATTTTTCGCTTCTTTCCACGGTTTGCGTCCTTTGTTAAAAATGAGAATCGCCGCGGGAATGCCTGTGCCGTAAAAAAGCTGGGCGGGAAGCCCTATCACCGCTTCAATAATATTTTCCTCGATAAACTTTCTGCGGATAATTCCTTCGGCTCCCCCCCGGAATAAAACCCCATGCGGAACAATAACCCCCACTTTCCCTTCGCCTTCAAGAGCGATTTCCACCATATGGCTGATAAAAGCGTAGTCTCCGCGGCTTCGCGGCGGAATGCCGCGCCAGAAACGGTTGAATTTATCATGACTCGCGTTTTCAAAGCCCCATTTATCCAGAGAAAACGGAGGATTCGCAACTACGATATTAAAACGCATCAATTCATCGTTTTCAATTAATTTGGGATTATTGATGGTGTCGCACCATTCAATGCGGGCGGAATCCATGGAATGCAGAAACATATTCATGCGGCACAACGACCATGTTGAGCCGTTGGATTCCTGCCCGAACAGGGCGAAATTCCTGTCGCCGACTTCTTTGCCA
>CALEIX010000282.1 GCA_937898825.1 uncultured Elusimicrobia bacterium
ATACGTTGATATGTTGATACGTTGATACGTTGATATGAGTATACGAGTATACGGGACGTTGCGTAAAAACTTAAATATTCTCGCATACTGATGTAGATGCGCGCCCTTGGCGCGCTTTAATCGCTACGCAATGAATAATTGATTAATCTTGCCAAGGGCGAGAATCTACAACGTCCCAAAACACTCCTACCCAAAACACTCCCGCATTGAGCGCGAGTTTGCAACCCACGACACAATGCGGGAGTAGTGTGACCTTTTGTCGTTCCCGCGAAAACGGGGAGCATAACGCAACAAACTCTATAAACGCTCAACGCAATATTGGCGAGGCTCTGTGCCTCGCACTACAGCCTTGCGCTGACTCCCGACTCCTGACTTATCCCTTTTTATTATCAAAACGGGTCTGGCACCTTTTTGATTCGCATCCTCAGCTGGCATCTGAGGCATCTTTCAGCCTCTTTTTTGGCGGTTTCTTCGCTAAAGGGTTGCTCAACAAGATTAAAATTGTCCAGACGCTTTTCTATCGGAAGAGTCTGTATTTTCGCTCTCTCCCTGTAAGCAAAACCCTCCTGCCTGCCTATCTCTTCAGGCATTTCAGCTTCTTCTTCGGGAACAAATTTGTGGTCTATTTCTCCGTTTCCGCCGAACATCCTGTCTATGGCGGAAGCCGCCCGCCTGCCGGCAGCTATGGCTTTTATGACGGAAGCAGGTCCGGTCTCCATATCTCCACCCGCAAAAACTCCTTCCCTCTTGCAAGCAAGAGTATCCGGATCCGCCTCTATCCAACCGCTTTTATTAAGAAGAGGATCCAACTCCTTAAACAAAACCGGCCTTTGGCCTATGGCCGCAACTAACATATCCGCTTCAAAAACATACTCGCTGCCCTCTATCTTGACAGGTCTTCTCCTGCCGCTTTTATCCGGCTCTCCCAACTTCATTCGAATACATTCTATCTGAAGTTTATCCCCGGATTTCACCTTTACCGGAGCAGTAAGATAACTTATTTCTACGCCTTCTTTCAGCGCCTCTTCTATTTCCTCATTGGCAGCCGGCATTTCATTCCTCGTTCTGCGGTAGAGCATAGTCACTTTTTTGGCGCCTTTCCTTAAACTGACTCTTGCCACATCTATCGCCACATTTCCCCCCCCAACCACTGCCACATGCTCAGGTATTTCAACACCGCCCTCATTCATATTTATAGCCTTAAGAAGGGTTATGCCGTCAAGAACTCTTGGATTGTCTTCGCCTTCTATCCCCATTTTCATGCCCTTCTGCGCTCCCAAAGCCAAAAACACAGCATCATATCCTTCCTTAAACAATTTCTCTATTGATTCCACGCGGGAATTGGTTTTTATTTCAACCCCTATTTCAAGCATATCGTTTATTTCCCGTTCCAGTATTTCCCTTGGAAGACGGTACTCCGGTATGCCGGTTCTCATCATCCCGCCAGCTTTTGACAACGCCTCAAAAACAACTACTTTATGCCCTTTGGTCCTCAGAAACCAGGCGGCAGTCAAGCCGGCGGGCCCGCCGCCTACAATAGCAACCCTCTTGCCGGAATCGCGGAGTATTTTAAGTTTCTTCTTCCATCTCCCGGTATCCCTGTCGGAAACAAATCTCTTTAGAAATCTTATGCATATAGACTCGTTCACTTCGCCTCTTGAGCATGCCTGTTCGCAAGGATGATCGCACACATAACCCAGAGTTCGTGGGAAAGGAAGTTTCTGTCTTATCATTTCATAAGCGTCCTGAAATCTCCCATGTGCTATCATTTGCACATAAACCGGAACATTGGTATGACCCGGACATGCCTCCACGCAAGGAATCAAAACCTTCTCTTTTGTTTCTTCAGTGTACTCCTGCTTGTCCCTGAGTGCTCCCGACGGACACACTTCCACACATGCCCGGCAAAATACACAGGCAGAATCCTTGAGACCGCCATCATATGAAGTGCTAATCATAGCTCTTATTCCCCTGTTGGTAAAACCAAGGACGCCGGTTTTTCTAACTTCCTGGCAAATCCGCACGCACCTCCCGCAAAGTATGCACCTGTTCATATCCCTTACAAAAAGAGGTTCATCTTCCCGGACCTTAATACCTCCTGGCTGTTTTATGAAATCCTTCAGTTTATTCTCCATTCCAACATACTTTGCGACTTTTTCAAGTTGAGAGCCGCGGGTAACCCGCTCTGGATATTCGCTCAGGATAAGCCAGATGAGATTCTTCCTCATTTCCCGAAGATTGGAAGTATCCGTCCTAACCTTCATTCCTTCTCTTGCGCTTGTGGTGCATGAAGCCGGATACCCCCTCATTCCCTCTATTTCTACAATGCAGAGCCTGCAGGCTCCCATGGGAGGAAGATCCGGGTGATAGCATAAATTGGGTATATAAATGCCGCTTTGGAAAGCGGCCTCCAATACCGATTTTCCTTCCTGAGTTTCAACCTTTTTGCCGTCTATAGTCAAAGTAACCATTTTATTTTATCGCCATGAAAGGGCAGGCGTTTATACACGCCTTGCACTTTATGCATTTATCCTTGTTTATCTTTGCGTACTCTTTCACCTTCCACTCAACAGCTCCTGTCGGACAAACCTTGAAGCATTTGCCGCATTTCTTGCATTTATCCTCCATCACCTCAAACTTGATAAGATCCACGCAAGCATGTGACGGACATTCCTTTTCGCTTATGTGCGAATCATATTCCTCTCTGAAATATTTTAACGTTGTAAGAACCGGATTCGGGGCGGTATTGCCAAGCCCGCATAAGGCGGTGTTTTTTATAGTTTCGCTCATATCTCCCAAAAAATTAATATGCTCTTCCTTACCCGCCCCCCGCGTTATCTTTTCAAGAATCTCGTGCATTCTCTTAAGTCCTATCCTGCACGGCACGCACTTTCCGCAGGATTCAGCGACAGTAAACTCCAGAAAAAACCTGGCTATATCCACCATGCATGTGCTTTGGTCCATAACTATCATTCCGCCTGAGCCCATTATGGCTCCGGTCTGCGTTATAGATTCGTAATCTATCGGCGTGTCAAGAAGCTTCTCCGGAAGACAACCCCCAGACGGGCCTCCTATCTGTACCCCCTTGAACGGAATGCTGCTTGCCATCCCCCCACCCGGACCATATATGAGTTCCCTTATGGTGGTACCCATCGGGACCTCTATCAATCCAGTGTTTTTCACCTTTCCCGCCAGAGCGAAGACTTTTGTTCCCTTACTTTTTTCTGTACCTATGGAGGCAAACCAATCTCCGCCCTTGTTTAGTATATGCGGAAGGTTGGCAAGGGTTTCCACATTATTTATTATAGTGGGCTTGCCCCAGAGCCCTTTGACTGCGGGAAAAGGAGGACGAGCAACAGGCATTCCTCTCTTTCCTTCGATAGAAGCTATTAAAGCGGTTTCCTCTCCGCAAACAAAGGCGCCTGCGCCCTGCTTGATTTTTAGCTCAAAGGAAAAACCCGAACCGAATATTTTTTCTCCAAGGAAGTTTTTTTTCCGCGCCTGTTTTAACGCTATTTCAAGTCTTCTAATTGCCAGCGGATATTCTGCCCGACAATATATATACCCCTCGCTGGCGCCTATGGCATATCCTGCTATTATCATTCCCTCGATAACCGCATGAGGATCCCCCTCAAGAACGCTTCTATCCATAAAAGCGCCGGGGTCTCCTTCATCGGCATTGCAGATTATATACTTTGGGGAGGCATTAACCCTGGCGGCAAATTCCCATTTTGTCCCGGTCGGAAATCCACCTCCGCCCCTCCCCCTTAGTCCGGATTTTTTCACCTCCTCTATTACCTCAGCGGGGTTCATTGAAAGCACCTTTTTTACAGCTTTGTATCCGCCGCTTGAAATATAATCTTCGATATTCTCAGGGTCTATTTCCCCACAGTTTGCCATGACAATACGCTTCTGTTTCTCAAAAAACCTTTTATAATCGTCCTTCGTCCTGTATTTCTCGAGCACCTTTCCTTCCACTATATGGCTCTCCACCAACTCCACCACATTTTCCGGTTTTATATACTGGTATGTGATTCTGCCAAGTTCCGGATTTATTATATCCACCAATACATCGCGGAAAAGTCCTCTGTCTCCTGTCCTGACTATCTGATATTTTCCAGACAGATTGCGTTTTTCGAGCTCCCTTTCAAAATTTTCGGCAACCTGTCTGGCTCCCGCCGAAACGCCGCTTGTTCCCATGCATATAAGCACTTTTCTTTCCATTTTCAACCTTTCTTCTCTGAATATTCCTTTACCAATTCATCCAGCTTCTGTATGGTCACGCCTCCGTAAAACTCATTGTTTATCATTATAACCGGAGCCATTCCGCAGCAACCGAGGCAGGCGACCCTTTCCAGAGAAAACAATCCGTCTTTTGTAGTTTGTCCGTCGGCAATGCCAAGCTTTCTGGAAAGATAATCAAGCAGTTCCTTTCCGCCCATAACATGACAAGCGGTTCCCTGACATACTCTTATTATATGCCTGCCGCGCGGTTGAAGGTAAAACTGCGCATAGAAAGTCAGTATTCCATATATATTCACAGGGTAAACCGACATCTCCCTGGCCACAAGGTCCACCGATTCTCTGGGGACATAGCCGTAAACCGACTGTATCTCCTGCAATATACCTATCAACGCTCCTTTTTTGTCTTTGTTCTTTTCTATGATTTTTTTCGTTCTGGAAAGGTCTATTGTCATTTTTCCCACTTTTTTTAAATTTGATTCTTCAAAAATTTTCGAACCTTCGTTTTTATATTAAATAAATTTGAAAAATCTAAATCAAGGATTGTGCTTTTGTTATAATTTTTTTATGCCTTTTGTTTGCGCTATCCTTTCCGCCGCTCTCTTCGCTCTGTCCATTCCCTTTTCAAAAATCCTGCTAACATCCATTTCTCCCCTCCTGCTTGCTTCTGTGTTGTATCTGGGAGGCGGAGCGGGGTTGCTCATCCTGAGTCTCATCGGAAAAAAAGGAAAGGAAGCATCCATAGAAAAAAAAGATATTCCTTATATATTGGGATTTATAATTTGCGGTTCCGTGCTTGCGCCGGTGTTGCTTCTCAAGGGACTGTCTCTTTTCAACGCCTCCTTGTCTTCACTTCTTATGAATCTTGAAATATTCTTCACCGCTCTGATAGCGATATACCTGTTCAAGGAAAACTCATCCAAGAGACTGTGGATTGCCCTGTGTATAATGTTTGCATCAGCGGGCATAATTTCATTTGATTTTGAGCTTAGCGGCCTGCGCCTGAACGCCGGGGCACTGTTCATAATTCTGGGCGCGTCTTTCTGGGGAGTGGATAATAATCTTACAGCAAAGGTATCAATAAAAAATCCTATCTTCCTTTCCGCCGTAAAATGTCTTGCCGGCGGAGCAGTAAATTTATGTTTGGCGTTGTTTTTGAATCAGGAAATTTTAATAAATATAAAACCCATTCTAGGAGCGATGCTTCTGGGTTTCTTAAGTTACGGGTTGAGTCTATCACTTTTGGTCTTCGCGATGAGAAAATTAGGCGCTCTGCGCGCTCAATTCCTTTTTGGATTAAACCCCTTTATAGCCTCGGCGGTATCCGTTATCTTGTTAAAAGAACCTTTGAATTTGAAATTCGCGCTTGCTTTTTCGAGCGCACTAACAGCTGTGGTTCTAATGCTTTCAGAAAAACACAGTCACAGGCATTTTCACGAAAAGATTACGCATTCCCACAGGCACATTCACGATGAACATCACAAGCACGTCCACGATAAAAACAATATTGAGTATGAACACGCCCATGAGCATACTCACGCCGAATTAACCCACGAACACAAGCATTTTCCCGATTCACACCACAAGCACAAGCATTAGGATCAAGGGCAAATGGCTCAATCAAATGTAAGGCAATACTATTTCATTTCGGAGGGATGTTTTTTGGAATATTTTGACCACTTCAAATCTTCTTCGCTCACAAGTTTTTGCAGAAGCGGGGCTGCAAGCTTCTTTGCTTTCCTTACTTCGCTCTTCTCCATTTTCCGGGTTAAGATGCTCAAATCCTTTTCATATCTGGGCTGATACTCCTTTTTCGCCAAAATATAAAGCCATTTATACGCCTGAACATAATCAAGTTTTATGAAGCTTTTCTCCGAATATTCGCGCAACCCGCCATAAGCCTTCGCCAAATAATACATGGCTATGGGCGAACCGTTTTCCGCTCCTTTAACAAGCCACTGCGCGGCTTTTTCATAATCTCCTTTGTCCTCATATATTCCGGAAATATAATGCGCCACGTTATAATCACCGAGTTCAAACGCCCGCAAAAAATATTTAAGGGCTTTTTTCTCATCCCTATTAAAATGTTTACCGCCCAAATAATAAAGGCGGGCAAGTTTAGAGGAAGCGCCCGGAGAAACACTTTTTCCGGCAGCTCGCTTATACCATTTGGCGGCCTCAAAATAATTCTGTCCCAGAAATCTGGAATGCAGGTACATGTCACCGATCTTTTCCATCGCCTCTGCATTTCCTTTTTTGGCAGCTTTTAAATACCAGTTAAATGCCTTTTTTTCATCAGCTGAAGACAAATAACCGAAAAAGTGCATATCACCTAAACTGACGTAAGCCGCCAGACTTCCGTTCCTGGCGGCAAATTCAAACCATTTATACGCTTTTTTGTAATCCTTTTGGGCACCCCCTATACCCTTATAATAGGCAAGCCCCGCAAGATATTGCTTCTCAACATTTCCCTTTCTGCCTTGTTTTATCCACTTGAGATATTCAGCCTCTTCGGCAAAGACGCCGGAGACAAGGAAAAGAAACGCGCACAGCAAATATACTCTTTTGAATCTCACTTTTTCGCCACGATTCTGCCTTTGCCAAGTTCAAAGCATGGTTTGCCTATAAATTCCGGAAATTCAACCATCTGTCCGAACCTGAAATGGCTCCATGTTATTCCGGCGTTCACACTCACGCTAACGCTTCCCTCGGCGACAAGAGGAACCTTGACTTTCCCGCCGACGGTAACTCCCACTCCAACCGAATTTGTCCAGGCGGCTCTTCCCTTTCTAAGCCTTGCTTTCGTTATGAGCCAGCCTTTGTTCGGGTCCTTATCGAGAGCACATGTTACGGTGACCTCCATATCATACTGGTCCCTCTTGATACTTTCCTGAAGGAACACTTCCGGAAAAGCGGGGGTAGGAGGAACATCTATCATTCTGGCTCTGTGGGGATAGACCTGGTCCCCCTCGTATCCGTATTCCAGATAGTAATCGGGAACCTTGGCCCTCACGGGAACTTCCTTGTATTCAGCGCAAACCACGTAATAAGGACTCCCTCCTAAACCGTAAAAACTGGTAAAAGACCCCCAAAAACTATACTTTGTCTCCCATCTCACGCATTTCTTTTGCATTATCTTCTTGCCATTGTCATCGTACAAATCCACGTATGTGGAACCCTTTTTAAGTTTTATGTTATACAGGAGGGACGGGAAGGTTGCTTTTCCTTCGGCATATAATTGCTGTCCCTGTCTGACAAACTTGAGACATTCGCCAATAAGCCTGTCATACTCCCTGCCTATCTGTTTCATCTCGTTAACAATCTGCTCGGCCTCCTTTATCGTGAGGTCCTCATTGAGCCGAACCCATTTTCCCCTTATATCTATTCTCATCTGGTCTATTTTTCTGGCATTGGAAAGGTAATTCCTGTAAGGCTGGGCAAACACTCCATAAATCGGAATATTGCCCGGCCAGCCGTCATACTTCACCATGGTAAACTGAGCCCCGTAGTTTTCATAAAGCACCCTTCCCTGCCTGCGCAAGGACTCCAATGTGGGGGAAGTCTTTCCTTTGCCCTGCGTGATTTCTCTTGCCCCCGGAAATTCATAACCCCTGCCCAGACCACACTCTACAACAGGTATCTCGGGAGCTGCAACTTCCGTCCCTTCATCTTCTGCATTATGTGACGCAAAAGCGACATAATTATATGGCTGTTTTCTGCCTGATTTTTCCACGATAATAAAAAAGCCCTTCCTCTCTATCCGCGGGGCATAAAGATAGAATATCCAATTGTTGACGGCTTTCTCCCCCCTGTCTGCGTCTTTCGAAAAAAGACGCAAATTCACATCTCCCTTATTTATCATTTTTTTTGCTACTTGCTCTGCTTTTTGGGCTATTGATTGAGGCGCCGGAAATTGATATTGTAAGTTATTTTCCTTAAATACCTTTTTGAGCGAAATCCGCGCTACGCTTTTTTCTTCCCTCGGGTCAGAGAGAACATTTTTCATCGCCTTTTGCAAAGCCAGTTCAAACCTGATTCCTTTTTTCATCGCCTTTTGCTGCCTGTCAACTTCCTGCCTGGAAATTTGAATATTTATTTTTTCAAGCCCCATCCTTTCCAGAATATAATCAAAAGGTTTCCACAAGGACGGCTCGGCTCCCCGGTTTATTTTATTCATTTGTTCCTTGCTGATTGTGCCGGAATTTACCAAACCCCTTAAAGAATCCGCCCTGACGGACGAGGTATACATACTGAAGAGAAATGTGAAGATAAAAAGTTTAATTATCGGTTTCATATCAACCTCCGAAACTTGTTCTACTTAAAGTATAATAGGCATAAAGAAAAAATTCAAGGGGAAATGTGGGAAATCAAATAAAGTTAAATGGCCTACATCTATATAGGACCTTAGACCCAACCTAAAGAATAAAGTAAAAAGAGAATCAGGCAATTGGCAAAAAACAAAAGGATTTAGTTATTGATTTATAGTCCACCAACTAACTGCTCAGCCTTTGCTGCCGCAACACTTTTTGTATTTTTTACCGCTGCCACAAAAACAGGGTTCATTCCTTCCTATTTTAGGCTGCTCTCTTTTGAAGGTTTCCACTTTCTGGACTTCTCCCCCTCGCATAGCCTCGGGATGTTTCTTCATCCATTTCTTGACTTCCCTGTCATTTTTAACATTTACTCCATCTCTCAGCATATTCCTGTAAACATCCAGTATTATTTTCCTCATTTGGGGGGTTTTAGCCTGGGCAAGTATCTCCGGAGAAATAGCGTTTATTTCAGCGGCAAGTTCTTCATCAGACTTTTCCCAGGACGGTTTTTCGGTAGATTTTGCTTCGGCAGCGTTTTTTTCATCCGGCGAAGTTTCCTCGGTCACCGCCTTTATTTCTTCTTTTTTTTCTTGCGTTTTTATCGCTTTCGGTTTCTCGGGCTTCGGTCTAAGCCCTGAAATCTTGCTTTTCAAAAATCCCCATACCATAACTTTCTCCTATCTATTTTATTTCATTCTCCAATATACTTATTACTTTCCTGGCTTTGACGAGAAAATCCGGCTCATCTGAAACAACAAATCTTCTTGGGTGCTTTTCCCACACCTTTTGAGTCTTTTCATCAAGCTCCAGCGCTTTTGCATGACTCTCTATCCTGGTTGTGGACAATCTATAGACATCTTCCTTGACGGGAGGTTTGAGATGTATGACTATATCGTAGCGCGCCAGTTCCTTTTCCAGAGTCGTGCCCACCGATTCCAAAAAGCCAGCTTGCGGCCTTGGCCAATAAGCCATGCCATCAAGAGTGCCTCTGTCGCAGAGAGAAACCTTTTCCGGCTCAATGTCGGTCATAAGATCCTCTAGTTCCCTTACCACATAATAAATTGCTCTCTGTATATGGCGCATATTTACGGCTCCGGGTTTTCTCGGAAAACCTCCGTTATACAGAATGCTGGCCGCCTCCGGAACGGCAACAACCTTATTGCCAAAATGCCTGAGAAGCACTTCTATCATGGAAGTTTTTCCGCCGGAGGGGCCACCCGTGAAAACTACTCTTGGCGCTCTTTGCATTCAGGAAACCTTTGTTTTTTTAAGATAACTCGCCAGGGCTATTGAATACAGTTTTGTCAGAGGCGAATCCGTTCTCGACGGTAATATCACTGGAAATTTCGTTCCGGCAACAATGGCTGCGGATTTCATTCCCTCCCCGAAAAAAGAAATCGCTTTGTATACCGCGTTCGCGGAATTTAGCTCCGGCATAAGCACCAAATCCACATCGCCCGGCACAAGAGCGTCTTTTACACCTTTCTCTGCAGCCAATTCTTTGGAAAATGTTATATATATATCGTAAGGCCCTTCCACAATGGCGTTTTTTATTATCCCGTTTTTATTCATCTCGACAAGTTTTTGTGCATCGAGAGTACTTGGAATTTTGGAATTCACTTTTTCAATAGGGCATAAGATCGAAACCCTGGGCCTGTCAATGCCAATGCGTCTTAGAATATTCACGGAGTTATTTATGAGTTTAACTTTATCCTCAAGGGTGGGAGCAATCATTACCGCCGCGTCCGTAAGAGCAAAAAGTTTATGATACCTGGTAACTTCAAATAAAACAAAATGGCTCAATACCGTTCCTTCTTCCACAGCGCCGACATCTTTACGCAAAATGGCCTTCATATAATGTTTTGTATCCACCAGTCCCTTAACGAGAAAATCGCCCCTGCCTTCTCTCACCAAATCCACTGCCCTGTTTGCCATTTCAGACACGTCATCCATATCCTCTATTTCAAAGTTACTCAAATCGACGCCATTTTTCTCGGCGTATTCTTTTATCTTATCCTGGGGACCTATCAAAATTCCGTGGGAAATTATTTTTTTCTCAAGTCCCATTTTACACGCTTGCATAACCTCGTCATTATTGGCGCCCGGAACGACTATTCCATTCGCCTTGCCTTTTACGACTTCCATAAGTTCGTCAAAATTCTTGAACTCCATTTTTTCCTCCTTTACTTTTTTATCTAACGGTTAGACTGTCCGCCGTTCGTTTGGCGGATGCGCTCTGCGGCTACATTACTTCAGGCTGTTCTCTGCGTCCTTTGCGTTTTTGCGCTCTGCAGCTACATTTCTGTTTTTTCTCTTCACTTTTCACTCTTCACTCTTTATCCTTCCCCTTTATCCTTTATCCTTTATCCTTTATCCTTTATCCTTTATCCTTTCCATCTGTCCAGCCGTCTTGCCGTCTAGCCGTCCAGCCGCTATTTTGGCGGATGCGCTCTGCGGCTACAACTGACTCTTGACTCCCGACTCTCGACTCTGATTTATAGGCAGAGCTTCGCTCTGCAGCTACATTTCTGTTTTTTCTCTTCACTTTTCACTCCTCACTTTTCACTTTTTATCCTTTATCCTTCTTATTTGTATACTTTGACGGTTTGGGGGTGGTCCAGCGCCGACTGAGCGGCAATTCTCAAAGCGGCCATTTCATCTCCCCCGGGATACACCAGAACCGGTGCTATCCAGGAAACCATTTCCTTGAAAAAAGGCACCAGTATTCCGTCATAAGCCAGGCCCCCCGTAAAAACCACTGCATCCACTTTTCCTTTCAAAACTGCAGCCATGGCGCCAACCTCTTTAGCTATTTGGTAAGCCATAGCCTGAACAATTTCTCTGGCCTGGGTCCTTGAAACTTTTTTGGTGTCCAAACCCGATTTTTTATCTACCGTTCCCGTCGTGACATATTTTTCAATGGCGAGCATATCGCTGGTCCCCGTATAAGCGACCATGCCGCCGCGCCCTTTCAATTTTAAATTCATTTCCTTTTCAGTATACTTGCCGGAAAAGCACATCTTGACAAGTCCTCCCGCCGGCACCCCGCCGCTTCTCTGCGGGGTAAAAGGCCCGTCACCGTTGAGCGCATTATTCACATCTATGACCCTGCCTTTCTCATGAGCGCCTACGGAAACGCCGCCGCCCCCATGCACAACGATGAAGTTGCACTCTTCATATTTTTTCCCCAGCTGCCTTGCGGCATGCCTGCCGACTCTCTTTTGATTCAAAGCGTGGAAAATAGAAAGCCTCGGGTTTTCAGGCATCCCGGAATATCTCGCCAGAGGAACCATTTCATCCACAACCACCGGATCCGCTATAAAAGATTTGGCGCCGGAAAGTTTAGCTATTTCGCTCGCCAGCACACCACCCAGATTTGAAGCATGCTGCCCCATAACTCCCTTCTTAAGGTCATCATACATCTTCTTGTTCACTTCGTAGGTGCCGCTTTCAATCGGTTTAACGAGCCCGCCCCTTCCGATGACGGCGTCTATTTCGCTCAGGGAAATTCCATTCTCTTTCAAAACGCTTAAAACCAGTTTGAACCTCATTTTATACTGAGAAGTTATATTTTTACCTTCATAGGGTTTGAGCTCCGCCGGCGCGTATCTTACCGTTTTGTGGAAAATCAGCCTTCTTCCGCGGTAAAAGCTCACCTCGTCGGAAGTTGAACCCGGGTTAATCACAAGGACATTGTGATGTTTCACGTGTTTCATATCCCCACCTTATTTAAGAACATTGTCATGCTTTTGAAATGAATAATGCTTTTTCACCGGCTCCAGAACCTTCCATTTAACTGAAAGCCCTTTCGGGAAAACGGCTATATCGCCTTCCTTTATTTCAACCTCGCCGCCTTCATACTCAACCTTTACCTTTCCTTTTATGAAATAACAGGTTTCCTGTTCGTCATAATGCCAGTCAAACTCCGAAACGGGACTTTCCCATGTCGGCCAGGATTTTGCGTTTAATTTTGAGACAATGCCTTCTTCGGCTTTTTTGACCATGATTTCCATAAACTTCACCTCTCAAGATTATTTTAACGTCTTGTATTCACGAAGTCGCGGGAGGCGATTTCCCGAAGGGCAAGCGAAGCGCAGCGTGAATACAACATTTCAAAATGAAGATTGCAAAGTGTAAATTGCAAAGTCATTTTCCCACTTGCTGCAAACCCCAGTAGCCGTTCTGATAAATCGCTTCTATTTTGCATTTTTCAATTTGCGTTCTGCATTCTGTATTGAGCCATCGCGCTTAACTGCGGATTAAACAAAATTACCCTAAACTTCGGGGTAAGAAGAACCAACGAAAACTCCGTTTTTTCAGGAATTCAGTCTTACGCGTAAATATATAATATAATAGAAAGGGCAAGGATTTCAACAAAAGCAAATCACAAGTTTGTAATATTTCTTTAATCTCATATCCGTATGTTTATGATAAACTATCTATTATGAAGGGTTTCAAGGGAGTTATCACTGCAGCCCTGTTGTTGCTTATTTGCGTTCAAAACGGAAAACCTGCTGGCTTAGATCCGGCAAATACAGATTTGGGAACAAGTTCGGCAACTTTTTCATGGAACGACAGTGGCGTCATTTACACAGTCGCTCTATCAAGCGTTTCTGATTTCTCGATAAACATTGCTACAGGCTCCCTTTCCGCCGCATCCACTTCTTACGTAAATCTCTCTTCAAACACCGCCTACTACTTCAAAGTTAAAGTTTCCACGCTTGGCGATTCAGACTATGAAACCATATCCACAGTCACGTACGCGGCCGCGCCCTCAAATCCCGCTTTTCTATCTAATTTCTTTACCGCCCCATCCTCAGCATCGGCCACGATAACAATTAACTGGGACACCAACGGAAATCCGGTATACACTGACTACATAATTGAGGTTTCCAGCGAACCTCTGCCTAATTCAAACCCGGGAAATTTTACGTTGGCAGAGCCCTATCCCCCGGTAACCGTAGCGGGATTAAAAGCAAATACCACATATCATTTGCAGGTTAGGGCTGAAAATCTAAACGGCATTCCCACATCTTTTACAAGCGACATCTCCACTAGCACGCTGGCTCATAAATTGATTTTTACAGACATTGAGATTTATGAAACCAGCGGAACGACAAGATGGATCCCGCTAACAGGGCCGTCTCAGGAAGAAAGTTGCGAAGGTTATCAGGGAATCCTTTCCACCTCTCCGATATTTAACCCTCCCTGGGGGGGTATATGGACCACTTCGGACAACACAACTTCTTCTGTATCTGCCCTTTTTCTTCCACGCAATACCACGTTTTACTTAAAAATCGGGGCCTTAAACTGGAGCAATGCCGTAAACTATTCCAATGTTTTCGCGGTCACAACCCTTTCATCAAAACCGCAAAATTTCTCCTTAATATCCGTTTCTTCAACAAGCGCCATGGCCGGCTGGAACGCTTTTCCCCAAACGCCGACTGAAAACTCATGCGACGGGTACATTCTGGAAGCATCCTCCGACGCATTTTCAACGATAATCTCCTCCTCAAGCTATTCGCTCCCAAACAGCACTCTCACTCTCACCGACCTCATGACAAATACCACTTATTACTTCAGGGTCGGCGCTTTGAATCAGGCTAACACCCCGAACTACGCATCTCTCGTCGCGTCCGCTACTTTAAGCCTGCCCCTGACAAAAGATCTCGTATCCGTAACCAGTTCCTCAAGTGCAATACAGGCAGATTTTTATCCCCTTCCCACGTCGCCCCCGGAATATTCCTGCGAAGGATATATATTTCAGGCTTCGACTTCCCCGTTCACGGCCCCGGGAATAATTTATTTTTCCTCCACGCCATCTGCCGGCGACTCCTCCCTGACGATAAGCGAACTCTGGCCAAACACTTCCTACTACCTGCGCATAGGCACTATAAACACAGCTAAAATCCCAAATTACATCGACCTCGGGATTAAAACTACGGCGGTTGGCGACCCATTGCCTTCGGTCACGCTTACCGATGTTTGGCTTTCGAGCGCTGCCGTCAGTTTTCAGAGCTTAAGCTGTGACGGGTATGTGGTGCAGGCTTCAACTTACAAATATTTCAACTACATTTCCTCCGAAAACTCAACTGCCAACTCTATGGCAACTTCGCTTTATGTGGGCGGACTTGAGGCAAACACTAAATATTATTTCAGGGCTGGGCCCATATACAACGGGACCACCGTTTACACCCTTTCATCCCCGCTTTCAAAAGCCACTTTGAGCCAGAAGGTTTCTTCTCCGAACATCTGGAATGTTTTTTATTCAAGCATAACCGTTTCATGGACGTCACTTCCCTCAAGTCCTCAAAGCGCCTCGTGCGAAGGTTATATTTTTGAGGTTTCCACAGATTCCCTGTTTTCCCTTTATTATTCCTCGCAAACCTCGCTCGTTTCTGCAAACTCACTCAGCATAGAAAGTTTATCGCCCAACACCACATACTATTTAAGGGTAGGAAGCATAAACATAGAAAATTTCCCCAATTACGCCTCTATTCCCTCCACCGCCACACACGCAAATATTCCTATACAAACGGACTTCACCGGACTGACAACCGGAGACATGCAGGTAAACTGGGATTCAAATTCCAACCCACCGGACACTTTATACGTGGCCGAAATATCGTCCTATTCCAATTTCTCCAGCGGCGTCTTGTCATCATCCACATACAACAATTTCGTCTCTTTTTCCGGGCTTTCTCCCAACACCACCTATTACCCGCGCGTAAGATCGGTCAACAGGTTCAATATATCAGAACCCTTTATCTATTTTAGTTCAATGGCGACCTTAGCTTTCAATCCGGTTTTCGCCGCCTACTCAGAGTTGGGCATCTCTTCCATAACATTAAATTGGGGAGCGGGCTCGAATCCGCCGCCACCCAATACTCTTTATATCGCCGAAATATCCTCCACAGCCTTCTCTGATTCCATTTTATCCTCCACTACCAGAAACACCAGCACCTATTTCAGCGGGCTCATCCCGAACACTTCGTACTATCTGCAGGTCTCAGCCTACAACCACACCATGGTGGCAACCCCGCCAACATCGCTCGGAACAGCGCTCACCTATCCAACGACTCCCTATGCTTTGGGCCCGGATGAAACCTTCACGGATTACATGATAGACGGCTTTACCGTAAACTGGGCAAGTAACGGGAACTCTTCGTTTACAGTATACAATGTGGAAATTTCCACAAAAAGCGATTTTTCGGTCCTCACCGCTTCCGCCTCAACGCTGAACACCTACGTAACTTTCAGCGAATTAACCATTGCCACAACCTACTGGGCGCGGACGCAATCTGAAGGATTATCCGGAATAAAAACCGATTTCGTGAATTTATCTTCCGCGGCAACTCTTCTAAGCGCCGAAGGCAATATCCTCTATACCGCTGATTCTACCGTATCTCTTGAAACCTCCTATGGAACCATTTCGGTTTTCGCCCCGGCCGGAGCCTTCGGCGGTTCCCTGCGGCTGTCCATAACTCCCGAAAGCGACTTTTCCCCTCCCACCTGCGCGGTGGCAACGCTTAAAGAAACCGGCATAGGAATAAAAATAGAATGCAGACCAAAAATCTCCATGCTCAAACCTCTGACGATAACCGTGCCCTACAAACTTTCGGACATTCCAACTTCAATAGATCGCTCAAGACTAATTCTGGCGCGATACGATGAAAATGGTAAGATTTGGGTGCCGCTGCCTTCCGTTTCCGAAACCTCAAACAATCTTGTGCGAGCCGAGACCAGACATTTGTCCACTTTCCAAATTATGGAAATCACTCCGTCAAACTCCATTGATTCCATAAAAATCTACCCCAATCCTTACACTCCTTCAAGTCAATTGAGTTTAATGAACTTCGCAGTCCCTTCCTATTCCACCATAAAGATATATACTTTTAACGGGGAACTTGTGAAAAAACTGAAAGCAGACGCCAACGGGACAGCTCACTGGAACGGCAGTAACGCAAACGGAAGGAAAGTCGCAAGCGGCGTATATATCGCACTGATAGAGGCGCCCGGAAAAAAGCGGAAAATATTTAAAATAGCGATAGAAAGATGATTAAAACTAAGAATGAAAAAGTAAAACATGCAAAGATAAACGGAAAAACCGTATTTTTCCGGAGAAAGCTGGCGCTATCAGCCGCATTCGCTCTGTTGATATTTTTTTCCCTCGACATTCTCCTTCCTACCTCCCCGCTAAAAGCCGGAAATTTTGACAAAAGCTCGGCCGGCACTGCCGCGGGGCAATTTTTGAAAATGGTTGTCGGAGCCAGAGGAGCGGCCATGGGCGAAGCGTACAGCGCGCTCTCAAACGACGCCTACTCAATTTACTGGAATCCGGCCACCCTGATAAGGATTAAAAAAGAGTCATACGCTTTCATGCATTCCCCCTACCTTGCATCCTCCTCTTACGAATATTTAGCTTACGCCAAAAGCGCCGGGCAAGTCGGCAACTGGGGATTTTCGCTTCAGTATCTCGACTACGGTTCAATAAAAAGAACCGAACTATCCGGAATCGAAAACGGAAAATTCAAACCCTATGATATGGCCCTGACAATAGGTTTTTCCTGTTACATCAGCGGATATAAAAAAGACCCGGAAAAAAGATTCGTTCTGGGCGCAAACGGAAAACTGGTGCGTTCGAAAATAGACAACGTGGACAATACCGTTTCAGCTGACATTGGAGTTTTATTTCCCGAGATGTTTTCGGGGAAATTTATAATGGCCCTTTCGGCGCACAATATAATGGGAACCTTAAGGCTTGATCTCAAGGACTATCCCCTGCCGCTGATAATCAGGCTCGGCAGCGTAACCCGGCTCTCAAAATACTATGTTATCACAACTGACATAACAGCGCCGAATGACAATGTTCCATACCTTTCAATGGGGAATGAACTGAACGTTTTTATAACAAAGGATTTTCTGGTTTCTTTGAGAGGCGGTTTTAACACAAGAGCCATCTTCGACGTTTATGGATTCAGGAACATAACATTCGGCGGCGGGATAAAATACAAATTATATTCTCTTGACTATTCATTTTCGCCTTATGGTTATCTTGGAAACGCCCACAGGATATCTCTTGGCGTAAACTTTTAGTTCCCGTTTTTTACCCCCCTCTCATCTCTTCCTCCTTATTCGTTTTCAAAAATCATTTCCCTAAATCACCTAATTGACTCTGCGCTTTTTTCGCGTCCTTTGCGACTTCAACGCTTTTTGCGTCCTCCGCGTTTCAATATTTTTTAATCGCAAAATGCGCTAAAACCTCTAATCGCAGATTACGCTAAGCGCAAAACCAATAATGAATTTTACCCCGCAGGTTCCTCCGACAAAACCACACTAAACCCAACCTACGGGGTAAAATTATTTTGCGTGCTTTCGCGCTTTCACACTTTCGCGCTTCTTTTGCGTCCTCTGCGCTCTGACTCCCGACTCCTGACTTATCCTTTATCCCTTATCCTTTCCTGCCGTCCAGCCATCCAGCCGTCTTGCCGTCCAGCCGTCCAGCCGCTATTTTGGCAGAGCTCTGTCTCCGCCACACAGCATCGGCGGACAGGTCCGCCTGAGGCGGAGACATGCCGGTTAGATTTTTTCGGTGAACCCTATTTACTGTCTTTGGGCAGGGTTATTGGAGATGGGATTTCTTTTTCCTTAAATTCTTCCTGCAGATATTTTTCGGTTTCTCGTTTTGTTTTGTTCAGGAGGGGGGCTTTCCATATTTCGTTTAGCGAAAGAATATCTTTTATAAACGCTTTTTTCGCTTCTCTGCCTGCCGATTTCCAGCCGGGCAGAGTGGACAGTGAATTTTCAATTATTATCTCTCTTATTTTTTCGGGCATTTCTTCGCGAAAGTTACGATAGAGCGGATAGAGACTGAATCGTATTTTTTTTCTGGTTTTGTTTTCTGCTCCCTTCCTTGACTGCTCGTTTTTACCGCCGGCAAGGCCACCTGTTTCCTGTTTTTCTTCTTTCAGCACGAATTCCCACGGGTTTACTGAAAAGCCGTAAACGCTTAAACGGGTATTTTTGGTTATGTCCCAGTTTGAAAGAGGAATGCCGAAATTTTTGAGATTTACCCGCGCAAGGTCATTGAAATCCCAGAAAATTTTCCAATTCAGTCCTATGGAGGAATCGTAGTGCGTTTTTTTTATGTTCAAAAGCAATCTTGAATCTGATTTCCCCCCGGTTTTTCCCAGAGCGCTCTCAATGTTTCCCTGGATGAAGCAGGCGAAGATTGAGGCGGCAAAGACTAATATTTTTGTTTGCAAGTTAAAAACCTTCCCGGGCATAGCGGTCCAGCAAACTCTTAGCCAGATTATTTTCCGGATCGTATTTTATAGCTTCTTTCAGTGAGTATTCAAATTCTTTTTCAAGAAGACGCCTTTCCCTGTTCCCTTTTCTTTTCACGGTATTTATGGCGCTTATAATGGTCGCTTTCAATGAGTAGGCGCTCGCGATGAATTTATTCGGCTTTACGAACGGCATCATGTTTCTCTTTTCATTACTGCGAAGCAATTCATCTATTCTTTCGTAGGCAGAATAGAGAAGTTTAAGCGCCTGTTTCTTCGTGGCGCGATTTAACGCAAGAATTGCGCCCTGCTGGAAGTCCAGTTCGGACAGCTGTTTTTTCGCGTAAATAAAGGAAGGATTGTTGCTTAAAACGCTTTCGTATTTTGAGCGCGCCAGAGCAAACTTCTTTTTTACGAGGGACGCGTTGCCTTCGACGCACATTTTTACTGAACGAAGAAAGGATGGTGTGGAGCGAATTTTGCGATATATGGACAGCATTCTTGAAAAACCGGAATCGGCGCCTTTGATGTCTTCTATGATTATATGAAAAGAATTTGAAATTTCTTCATTTACCTTTAACCCTAATCCGGAGTCCGCCAGAAGCATTCCGGAAACGGTTTTTGAAATCTTATCGAATTTTTCTGCTGTATCTCCGTATTCATGGACTTTTTTCACTGTTGTTTCGGCGTCTCTGTTGATACTTAGCAAACCTTCCGATTCTATCCAGGAAAGCATGGTGCCGTAGCAAATGCCGAGGCACATATAGGCGGAAAAGATATCTTCATCTTTTTTGAGTGTTTTCAGAGTTTTTTCCAGAATTTTTGCCGTTTTCCCCAGAGCGGAAACATCTCCCTGCAAACCCAGGTTATTAATCAAAATAAAATGAGCCTTCCAATTACCCGGATTGGTTTTCAAATAATTTATCAGAACCTGGCTTTCAAGTTCGAGAGATTTAATGTATCCACCACGGTAAGCTGCCGATGTGATGTTTTCAAGTAGCTCGAAGGCGCGTTCCTGCCTGGGTTGCCATTGGAGACTTTTAGAAATATAGTCGTATGCCTTTTTCAATTTACTTTCGCTGGGGTTTCGCAAAGAATAGATTTTGTCGGCTTTTGAAAGATAATAATCAGCAATTTTTGTTTTCGGAATGCTGCAACCGGAAAAGAAAAAAATAACAATGACCGATAAAATAAATTTTAGGCGGGCAACAAGCATAGGTTAATTATAGCAAAGAGACCTGAACATTCGACTAAGCGTGGAGTTATGTGAGTCTGGAAAGGGATTCTTTCCACTCGTCAATTGTTTGAAATCTGTTGGCGGGGTCCGGCTCGAGACTTTTTTCAATAAATTTGTCTATGCCCCCCGGGAGTGCCACGACAGTGGCGCTCAGAGGGATAAACTTCTTTTGCATTTTCTGGCGGTGAAAATCCGGGCCCTGAAAGGGAAGGTTGCCGGAGAGGGACTCGTAGAAACATACGCCTAACGAAAAGATATCGGATAATTTGCCACTTTTTCCTTTCTCCTGTTCGGGAGCCATATAAGCTGGACTACCGACTATCTCCTTTGTTTTTGAAATGCTTTCCATAGCCTTTAGCGCCAGGCCGAAATCCGTTATTTTCACCTCTCCTTCGTTGGATATCATAATATTGGATAATTTTAGGTCCCGGTGAACTATGTTTTTGGAATGGGCGTATGAGAGGGAGCTCGCAATCTGCAAAAATATGTTTTGGGCCCTTTCATAAGGAATGCGTATTTCCCTGTCCAAAATTTCGTTCAGCGTTTGACCCTCCACATATTCAAGAACCAGATATATGTCCTGATTTTCCTCAAATATAGTGTAGATTTCTATTATATTCGGATGATGGAGGAGCGCTACCATTCTTGCTTCTTGCAAAAAGCGTTGTTTTTCGGTTTCGCTGACTTTTATTTCGTCGTTCATTTTCTTGAGGGCCACTTTTCTTCCAAGAGACTGATCTATTGCTTCATAAACTATGCCCATTCCGCCTTCCCCGAGTTTCCTGACGATTTTATATTTCCCGGAAGTTATTCCCTCATAAAACACTGACGGAGATATTTCCTCTCTGTTCGTGATAACTCCTGACGCCGGCGCGGGTTCCATAGTCGTTTTTCCGCCCATCATATGCATGAATCCCAGGCCTATGAGCAAACCGCCGGTAATGGTGAAAATCATCAAAATTAAAAAGCGTTTTAGCGGAGATTTTTTTGGCGAAAGCATAATGTTGTCTTTTAGCAAAGAGGGTTCGGAGTGATATCCGGGGATTTTTGGTGAATACTGGGCGACGGCGTCCTGATAATAGCGTTTGTATACCTTTGAAAGCATGGCTGCTTTTTGATAATTGTCCAGCATTTCTTTGTATTTGCCCATGTTTTCCATTGCCACCGCTTTGTTAAACCAGGCATCCGCGTAATTAGGATTTATTTCTATGGCCCGGCTGGCATCCTCGCGGGCAGATTTGTAGTTCCCGAGTTTGTTCAGCGCCCATGAGCGCACATTGAGAGCGCTTATGTTTGAAGGGTCTTTTGAGAGCACTTTTGTGGCGTCTCTGATTGCCTGGGTGTAATTTCCCGTGAAGTTATGTGACACAGCTCTCTCAAGATAGGCGTTTATGTTGTCGGGGTCGTTTTTTATGGCGAGTGTGGCGTATTTTATCGCGCCGGAAAAATCGCCAATCCGATTTTTTGCTATTGCTGTTTTGAGAAAGGCGCGGGATTTGCTGTAATTTGCCGGTGCCGTTGTTTTTAGCGTTATTTTTGAAGAGGGTGATTTTTCCTGGGGCTTGAGTTCGCCAAAGTTGGAAGATGCAGCCTGCACGCCATAGTCTTCGATTGGAATATTGCCGAGCGCTTTTTTCATTTCGTTTATAGAAGAGACCGTTTTTAAATCAGGAGCCTCTTTTTGACTTTGTATGAGCAAAGAAAGTATTTTGGCGGACTCGTCCTGAGGGTCCAGACGAAGGGCTTTTTCTATATCTTCGATGGCGCCTTTTCTGTCTTTTATCGATATTCTTGCCACGGCACGAGTTTTATAAGCATCCACGGATGAAGGATTGAGTTTTATCGCTTTGCTTGCCGTTTCTTCGGCTTTGTCAAATTTTTTGAGTTCGTTGTAATACTGGGCGGCGGCGCTCAGAGCTGAAGGATTGTCAGAATGACGTTCCTCAAGATTTCTGACTTCCTTCTCGGCTTCGTCTTTTTTGCCCCTGTCCAGGTTGCGTCTTACTCTCATTGCCGAAATAATGGGCGAGCGGGAACGTGAATTGTCAGCGCTTGCCGCAATTAATTGAGCGGGAGAAATTCCATATGGGGATAAAATTGAATTTATTTGAGCATATGTTTCGGATGATATAGCACCCTGTTTCTTGAGCCGTTCAATGGAAGCCATTAATTGCACAATGTGTGGGATACTATTTTGAAGAATTTCTAAGACCTTTTCTCTTCCTTCGTTTGATTCTGTTGTTTGAATAAGTCTGATTAGAGCTCTGAGGGAAATAATTGGCTTATCATTGATATTGTTTATAAAGCGGTGCCTGTCGTCCATGCCGGGAGGGTGAAAGAAGGGTTTGTTACCGGGAGGGTTTTGCGTTGCATAGGCATCTGACGGTTCTGGTTCGCTTATTTTTTCGGCACAAAGATGGAATGCGCATAAAAAAGCAAAACAAATGAGAAAACTAAAGGCAATTTTACTGATAAGTCTCATAAAAATCCTCATTATATTAAGATATTTTGCTTGTTTTTCTCCTTCTTTGCCTTCTGGGACGGCAAGTGAGAACAGCAAAAATCTCCTATTAATAGAATAAAAGGGCTTTTTTGTTTTGTCAAGGGTCTTAAGGTGAACTTGACAGGTTTGGCGGCAAACGGCTAAAAAAAGCAAGTGTAACAAAAGTTAATTATTACCTTTTGGATATTGTATAATTACATTAATTATGAACCTTCTTGCTTGCCTACTAATAGTTTGCTGCGTTTTTGCGTCTCCCTCTTCATGGCGGGGGGCGGAATACAAAGCTGCCGATAATCTTTTCGTCATTAATTCTCCGTCCCGCTGGAAGGAAAAGAAAAGCATTGATCCCACAGTGGTATTGCGTCTTGAAAGAGGCGCGCGCTTTATTGAATTTTCAAAACTTGATTCCAAACTCGGGGATTATTATTTGAAGAGCAGGTTAAAAGAACAGATTGAATCTATGAGGGCGAAAGGAAGCTCTGTTCCGGGAGACATAAACAGATTTTCAATCAGGCAAATTGCCAATTTCTATTATACCAGTTACGCCTCGATGGGTTATACAATGCATATCGGTTTTCTGACTTATAAGGATAACAGCTATGCAGTTTCTGCGAAAGGTCTTGGTTCTGTCTCTTATACACATCTCCGAGCCCACGAGACCTCTCTACATCTCGTATGCCGTCTTCTGCTTGAAA
>CALEIX010000283.1 GCA_937898825.1 uncultured Elusimicrobia bacterium
CCAATATGTTCTTAGCGGAGTCAAGCATTTTTGTTCTTCCGGGAGCATATCTGATTTATTCCTGGTTTTCGCAAGCACCAATCCGCAGAAAGGTCCGAGAGGAATAACGGCTTTTCTCGTTGAAAAAGGAACGCCGGGTTTTAAAATAGGGCGGAAAGAGAAGAAACTCGGCATAAAATCAAATCCGACAACGGAACTCGTTTTTGAAAACTGCCTTATCCCTGCCGAAAACAGAATTTACGCGGAGGGACGCGGGCTTTTCGTGCTTCAGGACACATTTGACTACTCACGTCCCGGAGTGGCTGCTCAGGCTCTCGGCATAGCGCAGGGCGCGCTGGACGAAACCATTCCATATCTTAAAAACCGGCGGCAGTTTGGGCAGAGCGTAATGTCCTTCCAATCTATAAGCCACAAGGTGGCGGAACTCGCTGCAAAACTCGAAGCGGCGCGAAGCTTGGTCTATTCCACCGTCGCGGCAATGGACAGGGAATTTATAAAAGCCGCAAACCTTGCCGTAAAGAATGGAACAATGGTAAAAGACGAGCTCAGGAAAATTTCCAGAAAAAGATGGACAAAATATTCGGCAATGTGCAAGTTGTTCGCGTCGGACGTTGCTTTTGAAATAACTCAGGAATGCATCAATCTGTGCGGTGGAATAGGATACATGCGCGATTTTCCGGTAGAAAAATTCATGAGAGACGCGAAAGTCACGCAAATTTACGAAGGCACAAATCACATTCAAAAAAATGAAATCGCCGCCCAGATATTAAAGGAATATTAAAAAGTTAAAACGACTTTCGTGTGGGTTGTAAATTGCGTTTGAATCTTCCTTATCAGACTCCCATTTGTTGTCCTTTGTCCCGTTTTATTTTTTTGTATAATACAGCAATACGGGTCAAAAGTCAAGGGGGGATAATAATGAAACTGTCATTTCGGGGGAAACCCGGTTTCGGGCATGACGCTTATCGTCCATAACAGGGCCTAGTCGACGCCTTTTGCCGGGCCGGCCGTCCTCCCCCACGCTACATCCTGATATTCCTCGGTATCGCCAATACGTCCAGGAGGGAAGCCCTGAACAATATTTTTTTCCAGAACTCCCTGCGCTCCTTTCTCTGCGCTATCACGTCGGTCACGTCGTGGAAAAAGCCCAGTATCTTCTTTGAATCCTCGGTCGAGATCTTGTGCCTGGAAAAACTGGCCTCCAGGACGCATTCCGTCATGGAGCGCATCGGCTCCGGGCTGGAGGAGAGAAGTTTTCTTGCGGACCTAAAAAATTCCCTGTGCGCCTGGTAATTGAACCTGGGTACCCCGTAAAGCTTGAACCCCCTGCACAGCGCGATATAGAC
>CALEIX010000284.1 GCA_937898825.1 uncultured Elusimicrobia bacterium
CAGTAGCCGTATCTGGCGAATAAAGCGCTTTTTGAAGAGTTTTAGCATTTGGCTCAATTTCAAGCAATTCACTCTCATCTATAATCTTTACATTCACGCCATTTTTTATTCCCCTTCTTTCCAATTCATAAAGAGTGTCCAGATCCGAGGGATTTTGGGCCACGACCACCTTTCCGCATTCATTCAGTTTCAACCCATTTTCACGGCAATACTTTTTCATTTCCCTGCTGCCAACTGCAGTAAAACGGGCCTTCAGCGAATCAGAAGTATAATAAAAACCGGCGTGCAGAACCCCGCTGTTACGACCGCTTGCATGCATGGCAACATCTTTTTCTTTTTCAAGAATAATTACTATTTTGCCCGGGAATTTTTCTCTTAACTGCTTGGCCAGGGCTAAACCTATTATGCCGGCCCCGACAATTAAAAAATCTGTCCGCAGTCTTGCTGGCATAGTTAAAATTATATAACTTTCCCCTTTTTCCCGCACGCAGGGAAACGCACCCTCTTTAACACATTAAATCCGTCAGCGTTAAAAATCAAGGTACCGTCTCCCTTCGGGCGCAAGGTTTTGGAAGCGGCAAAAAATGCCGCTAAAGACCCATCCTGGAGCATAAACGCTTTAATGTGGCTCTGGTTGTCCTGAGAAACGGGAAGATACAACCCGTAAAATTAAGGATTAAATTTTTACGCGCATACCGTCTTTTGAAGCATAGGTTTTGGGAAATATCTTCCTTGCGGCTTTTTGGGCTTTCAATCTATCATTAAAAGTCTTATATCTGCATGCGTCAAAATGGGTAAGATACAATTTCTTAGCCCCGGCTTTAGCGGCAATCGCGGCCGCCAGTTCTGGATTTAAATGGAACCATTTTTCCCTATTCTCTCCGCTTCTGAAAGCACATTCAGTTATCAATATATCTGCTTTCTTTGATAATTTTACCGCGTTTTTACAAAAAGCGGTATCCGGACAATATGTTATGGCTTTATTTTCCTTCTCAATCCTGAAACCAATTGTTCCGCCCGAGTGAACAAGAGGCAAAAAATCAATTTTGAATGGAATATCTTTAATCGCTTTGGGCAACGTAATAAGTTTTGTTTTATAAGGCAGATTGCGAAGCGGAAAGGTAAAAGGACTGTTTATGAATTTTTCCAAAAATTTATCTCCGCCGCTTTTCGAAATTATTGAAAGGCCTTTCCTGAAATTAAATTTAAGGAGCGCATGAAGTCCGGAAATGTGGTCTAAATGGAAATGACTTATGAAAAGGTAGGTGGGCCTGGAAAAATCGGCATATTCGTTTAACTTGTTAAAACCATTGCCCGCGTCAAAAACAATATTACAATCATTGGTTTTTACAAGAATAGACACTGTATCCCCCAGGGCAGTGGAATACCAGCCGTTTGTTCCCAAAAATACTATTTCCATATCTATCACAATACGGATTTTTCCCGGGCTTCCTTTTCGGCTAATTCAAAATCTGAAACAATCATATCCTCTACCAACTGCCCAAAAGAAACTTCAGGCTTCCAACCGAGAAGTTTCCTGGCCTTCTTTGAATTTCCAAGCAGGGTGCTCACGTCACTCGGACGGTAAAAACGAGGGTCTATTCTCACTATAACCTGCCCTTCTTTAACCCGGCCTTTTTCGGGAATATCAATCTCAGGCCTTCCAATCTTATAGGCAATTCCAACTTCCTTCAGGCCTTTCCCTCTCCATCTTATTATTATCCCCATCTTTTTTGCCGACATTTCAACAAATTCTCTCACGGAGTGTTGCCTGCCAGTGGCTATGACAAAATCTTCCGGCTTTTTTCGACGGAGAATCAGCCACATCGCTTTCACATAATCTCTGGCATGTCCCCAATCCCGCCTGGAATCAAGATTCCCGAGAGAAAGACAGTCCTGCAAACCTAAATAAACGCGAGTCACGCCTCTTGTTATTTTTCTCGTGACGAATTCCTCCCCTCTCAAAGGCGATTCGTGATTGAACAATATGCCGTTTGCCGCGAACAGGCCATACGCTTCCCTGTAATTTACAACCGTCCAGTAGGCGAAAAGCTTGGCGACTCCGTACGGCGAACGCGGGTAAAACGGGGTTTTTTCACTCTGAGGAATTTCGCGCACTTTTCCAAAAAGCTCGGATGTGGAGGCTTGATAAAATTTTGTCTTCTTCTCAAGATTAAACATCCTTATCGCCTCCAGGAACCGGAGCGTCCCTATGCCACTGACATCGGCGGTATATTCAGGTTCCTTAAAACTCACTCCGACATGGCTTTGAGAGCCAAGATTGTATATTTCATCCGGCCTAATTTCCATTACTATTCGGAAAATCGACTCGGAATCTGCCAGGTCGCCCTGCAAAAGATTTACTCCGGGGCTTGAGCCGCCGCATAAATGCCTTATCCTGCCAGTGTTGGGAAGAGAAGACCTTCTTACCATGCCAAAAACCTCATAACCTTTCCCGACTAAAAATTCCGAAAGGTACGCTCCGTCCTGACCCGTAATTCCCGTTATCAACGCCTTTTTTCTTCGTTTCATATTCTTTTCTCCGATTATTTTAATTCAAGGATTCTATTTTTGAGGAAATTCTCAAGTTTTTCAAAATTGAAAACATAAATGTTTTTCACTCTCTTATAAATATCTCCGGCCAATTTTTCATCATACAGGTGACTGGTCAAATTTCTGTCTTTCATCATGTCAAGCCATTCTTTTTCATTTTCAATGTAACCGCTTTGATACGCTTTTTTTATGCAGTCCCTCGGAGAAAAACAATCATATCCTTCAATGAGAAGAAACTTTTTCAGCGCTTTCCATGCCATTTCAAAAGTAAATTCGAATCTTTGCAAAGTTCCGTCAATACTCAATGCATATCCGGTTTCTTTCAAGGCTTTTTCAAGTTTTATAAGTGATTTTGAGAAATTTCCCAATTTATCATCAAGCATTTCGTTCATAAATCACCTTTCCTTCCTCAAGTATTCTTTTCTTGAGACGGTCATTCTCCATATCATCCAAAGAAAGCACATCAAAATCTTTAAGGGTATCAATCTCCTCATTCAAAATTCCTTTTATTTTCTCAGCTTCTCTCGCTGTTATTCCTTTAATCGCAAGGTCAATATCGCTGCTTCTGCGCATATCCCGTCTCACCACCGAACCGAAAAGGATTATTTTTTGAGGTTTTGCGGCCTCTTTTATTTTCTCAATCATCTTTCTCAGAAACGATTCTGAAAGCATAAAATTCCCCGCATTCATCTTTCCAGCCGCACCACGTCTCCCGCGGCCGAATACCTGCCGATCTGCACTTCAATTATCTCCATTTCTTTTCGGGAATCGTTTTTAACCATATACTTGACTTTGGGAGGGATATTTGCCGACAATCCCTCATAAAGCCTGATTTTTCTCTTGCCCAGCATCATTACGCCTTTGCCTTTTACCGCGAGCCAATGTCTTAAAGAACTTTTATGGTACCTGAATTGTATCTTCCCTCCTGGTTTTATCTTTATTTTTTTCACTCTATAATCAGGCAGGTCCAGGAGAACCCTGAAACTTCCCCAGGGCCTTTCAAGGGTTAAATGCTCATTGAACTCTCTGCGCTTAGCGTTTTTCAACTTTTCCACAATCTTCTTGACTTCCTGCGCTCTGTTAATGTCCGAAACCAGAATGGCGTCCGCCGTTTCGACAACCACGAGATTATTGATTCCTATGGCGGATATCAAACGACTGTCGGAATAAAGCAGGTTGTTCTCAGAATGTATGCTTATGACATCCCCCACCCGGGAGTTTCCATGGAAATCTTTCGGCATTATTTCATAAAAGTAGCGCCAGCTTCCGACATCGTTCCACCCTATTTTGGAGGGAATATTCCAGATAATGCCGGATTTCTCCATTATAGCGTAATCAATTGAAATATTGGGCATTTTCGAAAAATATTCTTCCAATCGCCGATGATTCAAATTTGCCCCGTCAAACGCATCCTTTTCAATTTGCCTTAAAATCTTATATCCTCTCGGAAAATGCTTCTTGAACTCATTCAGCATAATATCCGCCCGGAAAATAAAAATCCCCGAATTCCAGAAATATTTTCCGGAAGAGACAAATTTTCTGGCATCCTCCAGACCAGGTTTTTCTATAAACCTGAGAACCTTCGCAGGTTCGCAATTGAACCTTTTCGCTCTTTTCGCAATTTCAATATAACCGTATCCGGTCTCCGGAGATTTCGGGACTATTCCAAGGGTAATAATTTTGCCTCCTGCAGCTTCTTTTATGGCAATCTTTGCGGTTTTCAAAAATGCTTTCATATCGGAAACAATATGGTCCGAAGGCAGTACCACTAATACCGGAACGGAATCAGGAACTTTTTTTTGAGCCAGCTTAAGCGCACACAAAATAGCGATGCCGATTGCGGGCGCCGTGTTTTTAGGCTCGGGCTCCATTACAATATTCAGGCCCTTTACCTGACTATACCCTGCTCCGGCCGCATGTTCCTTATTGGTCACAACAAGAATATTCCCCCTTCCGCAAATTTCCGAAATTCTATCCACAGTTTTCTCAAAAAAAGATTTTTCCCTGCCGACTTTTATGAATTGTTTTGGCAATAAATTTCTGCTTAACGGCCATAGACGCGAGCCCGCTCCCCCCGCCAAAATCACAGCATAAACATCATTCTTCATAATGCGCCTTTATCCATAGAGAATAATTCCTGTTTTTCGCTCTTGCTATCCATCTGGGATTATCCAAATACCATCTCACAGTGCTTCTTAAACCTGCATCCAGGCTATAGGACGGCTTCCAGTTTAATTCCCTTCTCATTTTCGTGAAATCCATCGCGTATCGCCTATCATGCCCCGGACGGTCTTTTACAAATCTTATCAGGTTTTTATATCCCCCCTCCTTCATTTTCGGATTCCTGGAAGAAGGGTATTCGCTTTCCAGAACAGAACATAACTTCTTTACCAAATCTATATTCCGCATCTCGCAATTGGCGCCTATATTGTACGTTACTCCGACTCTTCCCTTCTTCAGCACAAAATATATGGCAGCGCAATGATCCTCCACATAAAGCCAGTCTCTGACATTTTTTCCGTCTCCGTAGACCGGGAGATTCTTGCCTTCAATAGCGTTTAGTATTATCAAAGGTACTAACTTTTCTGGATACTGCCGCGGGCCGTAATTATTCGAACAATTTGATATTGTAACAGGCAGCCCATAAGTATGAAAATAAGCTCTTACAAGATGGTCGGAGGAAGCCTTAGATGCCGAATATGGGCTTCTCGGATTATACGGCGTGCTTTCTTTAAATTTCCCTCTTGAACCAAGCGAACCGAAAACTTCATCAGTGCTTATATGATGAAACCGTTTATCGCGGGATTTTCCCCAGAATTTGCGGCAAATTTCAAGCAGGTTGAACGTTCCTTCTATGTTTGTCTTCACAAAATCCTTCGGCCCGTATATAGACCTGTCCACATGACTTTCTGCGGCAAAATGAACAACGATATGTGGTTCATACTTTCGAAAAATCTTTTCCAGTTTTTGATAATCACAAATATCTATTTTTTCAAAAAAATAATGTTTCCCGGCATATTTCCGCTCAATATCTTCAAGAGATAATGGATTTGCGGCATAAGTCATTTTGTCCAGATTGATTATCTGTCCCTTAAAATTTGCTTTCTGGAGCGCGTAGCGGATAAAGTTAGAACCGATAAAGCCACTGCCGCCTGTAATTAGAACTCTTTTTTTCTTCATACGGTTAGATTATATAATTTTAATCCGCGAAATTCCCACATGGAAACCGCGCGGCAATTTTATAACAAGAAAAGAATATCCTTAAGCAAAGGTAACTTAGCGTCCTTGGACGAGGTTAGGGGCTTTTCCACCGGCCAATTTATAGCCAGATCCGGGTCGTTCCAAATTATTCCGCCTTCATGTTCGGGAGAGTATTCTTCGGTGCATTTATAAAAAACGTCGGCATACTCGCTTAAAACAAGAAAGCCGTGAGCAAATCCCCGCGGAATATATAGCATATATCCATTTTCTCCGGTTAATTCAACTGAAATCCACTTTTTAAAGCTTTTCGACTTAGTCCTGATGTCTACTGCAACATCCCAGATTCTGCCTTTTATACACTTTATAAGTTTACCCTGAGATTTTGAACCACTCTGAAAATGCAGTCCCCTTAAAACATTTTTTTTGGAATATGAATGATTATCCTGCACAAAATCTTCATTTATCCCAAACCGCGAAAACTCATTTTTCTTGTATACTTCAAGAAAAAAACCACGGCTGTCCGCAAATATTTTCGGTTTAATCAAAATCACTTCCGGTATTGATAATTTCTCAAATTCAAAAGGCATAAGCGTTATTTGCGTTTATTGCGTTTATTGCGTTAATTGCGTTAATTGCGTTTATTGCGTTCATTGCGTTTATTGCGTTCATTGAGTTTATTGAGTTCATTGCGTTTATTGCGTTTATTGCGTTCATTGCGTTTATAGCGTTAAGCGTTTATTGCGTTCATTGCGTTTATTGCGTTTATTGCGTTTATTGCGTTTATTGCGTTTATTGCGTTATCTTCGTTTCTTGTGTTTTTGGCGTTTGTTTCGTTTTATTGAAATCATTATTATGCTTTAGATATTTAATAAAATTCGACAGAAGTCTTTGCACATAATCCGATTTCTCATAAATAATTTTGAATTCAGAATCCACAATATGTTTTTGATCCGAAAGGATATAAGACAAACTTTGAACTTCCGCTGCGGATGCTTTGGCTATAAAAAGAAAATGCGCAAAATCCTTTTTTGTTTCCCTCGAAAAGCCTTCCGCTATATTGGTCATAATTGAAACAGCCGCTCTTTTAATTTGATCAGACAAAGAATATTCTCTTTGCTTTTCTAGTTTCCTTGCTATCTCAAAAATATTATTACTCAATTTCCTCGCTTCCTTCCATGCTAAAATATCTTCAAACTTATCAATCTTTACCATATTTCTTATTCCTTAAAGATACTAACGCTTCACGCCCAACTCCATTAACGCAAAACGCACAACGCTATTAACGCAATTAACGCAATTAACGCTCAATGCAAATCGCTTTCAGATACTCACCGTAGGAACTGTCTCTTATACACATCTGACGCTGCCGACGAATTAGACGGTGTAG
>CALEIX010000285.1 GCA_937898825.1 uncultured Elusimicrobia bacterium
GCTGTCCAGCCGCTATTTTGGCAGAGCCCTGTCCGCCGTTCGTTTGGCGGATGCGCTCTGCAGCTACAACTGACTCCTGACTCTTGACTCCTGACTTCCGACTTATGACTTCCGACTTGTGACTTGTGCTCTTGTGTTCTTGTGCTCTTGTGTTCTTGCGCTCTTGTGCTCTTGTGCCTTATGACTTCCGACTTCCGACTTCCGACTTATGACTTCCGACTTCCGACTTACTACTTGTGTTCTTGTGTTCTTGTGTTCCTGTGCTCTTGTGACCTGTGCCTTGCAAACAGACTTTTTCAGCAAATTCTACGCAGATGGGTTGGGAGGCTGCTGGGAGCGGAATTTTTCCGCGCCGACGGTTCTGCGTTTCTGGCCCAGTCGATGCTTAATATACTCAATTATTCCGGGCAGGATTGAAAGGAAGATTATAATAAAAATCGCTATTGTAAAGTTATTTTTTACAATCGGTATGTTTCCGAAAAAATAACCTCCCAGAGTTATTCCGAAAACCCAAACCATTGCGCCTATAATATTGTAAGAAAGAAATTTTAAATAAGTCATCTCGCCCACTCCGGCTACAAAGGGAGCGAAAGTTCTCACTATCGGAACAAAACGAGCTATTACGATTGTTTTCCCGCCGTATTTTTCAAAAAAATTATGGGTTTTTTGAAGATATTCCTTTTTGAAAATTCTGGAATTTTCATAATGAAACACTTTTGGCCCTATAAAATGACCTATGGAGTAATTAACGGTATCCCCCAGAATAGCGGCTATGGTGAGAATAAAAATAGTCAATTTAACATCCAAATACCCCTGAGCGCAAAAAGTTCCTACCGCAAAAAGAAGAGAATCTCCGGGCAGAATAGGAGTAACCACAAGCCCGGTTTCGCAGAAAATCACTATAAAGAGAAAAAAGTATGTCCAGCTGCCGAAATAGTTTATAATCTGCCCGAGATATTTATCCAGATGAACAAAAAAATCTGCAAATTTAATCAAATATTCCATTCTTTTCCGTCGCCAAACATTATTATCATACTATTTCAATAAACGAAAAGATACTCTTGCCTCCAAAATCCCGGAAAAAAAAAGACATGCCCCCTAAAAAAGGCAACCTGGGCAGTACACCCGACTTCCTGCGGAAGTCGGGAGGTTCAACGAGGGTCTGCGGGAAAACATTTATTTCTGGAGAAATCACCTGGGGCAGGAGATTGACTGCATCATCGAAAACGGTGAAAATCTCGTTCCGCTTGAAATCAAATCGGGAATGACGCTGAACAGCGATTTTTTCAAGGGACTTGAGTTCTGGTCAAAACTGGCCAAACCGGCATCGGCATATCTCGTTTACGGCGGAAGCCGGACACTGAAAAAAACCGTCGCCAATGTTATCGGCTGGAAAGATTTCGCCCTGAAAGCGATTAAACCATTCTAACCGCGTCGGTTAGAATGGTTTTTGAGGATAATCGTATTGACCTTACCCCTTTCGAAACCGACTATCGGGCGGCGGCGCAAAAGCGGTCGAACGCAATATCTTTTCTAAAATACACTTCTTTGTCAAATTCTTTTTTTTCTTTATAAAATCGAAGGTTGTTATCCAAAAGAGGAACTACACGCGGACCGGATTCGTAATCCGCGTAATGAGCGCCGAGCAAAAATTTTTGGTCCTGAGTAATCAAACTCTGACAGCCTTCCCATATAAATTTTTTCAATTGTCCCAATCTAATATATTCATCAAAAACTCGTCGTTTTGACTCCGACTTTTTGCCAAACGCGTCAGCCAAACCCACAGCCACAACGGGTATCCGCTCATTTATCTTCAACCTGAACATTTCCATCAAATGCGCCCTCATCATGCTTCCCGAAACAATTTCGTCAACATAAATCAGTATATCAAAAGTTTCATAAAAAGGCATTAAGCGCTGCAATTCAAAGACATTATTATAGCGGCCGGAAGCGATTTTGCCCCGTTTGTCCAATATCCCGAATTTTTTTGGAAATGAGACAAAACTTGAAGTGACCGGAAAATACGCCCTGGTTTTCACAGCTTTCAGAAACTGCCGTATTGCCCGCCATATCGGCAACGCGCCTCTTAGCGGCGCGTAAACAAGACAACTGGCTCCGGCCAATTCAATATCCAGTTTCCCGGCTATTCTTCGACAAGCATTCAGATAAGATTGATTTCTCTCAGAGTCGTTTGTGTAATTTTGTTCATGGGGATGATGACGCGCCTTATGCTCAATCGCAATCGGGAAACGCGACTCACAGGGCCAAAGAATTGAGGATATTAACCTAGGATTGTCAATCGCTTCCCGCCATTGCTTTCCCGAAGTAACAATGATTCTCTCATCCCATTCAAAATTTTTTGCTTTATAATGTCTTAACCAAAGTTCCATAACATTCGTTTTAAACCCAATCTATATTCAAAACCGGCAAGTTTCAAAAATCCGTTCAATCTTTGAATCCGCCAAACAGTTTTTTATAAACAGGTTTTGACTCTTTGAATATTTTAACAAGTTTCAACCGGGCAGATTTTCAAGGCAATGGTCAATTGGATAGGGATCTTGATAAAAATTTAATTGAAGGAAAGGTTATTGAAAATGTACAATAAATTGTCCGCCTCAAAGTGAAAAAAAGATAACAGATATGGCAAACGATTATTTAAAATTATCAAAAGAAGAACTTTTAAAGATCATCGAGAAGCTTGAGACCCGAAAAAAATACGGTCTTATATGGGATGAGGAGCGAACAAAAGAACAATTTGAAAAAGAGTCCCAAAATGCTTTGCCGGTTTTAAAGGAAGTCAAAAGCAAAGAGATTAAGACCGACCCTTCAAAGCCTGTTAATATCCTCATCGAGGGCGACAATTATCACGCCCTATCTGTTTTGAATTATACCCACCAAGGCAAGATTGACGTTATTTATATTGATCCACCATATAATACAGGTGCAAAAGATTGGAAGTATAACAATAATTATGTAGATAGCAATGATACCTACCGCCACAGTAAATGGCTTTCCATGATGAATAATCGTTTGCGGATTGCAAAGAAATTATTGAAAGAGAATGGCGTGCTTATCTGCACAATTGATGAAAATGAATTAAATCGGCTTGGCTTACTGTTGGAAGAGATTTTTGGTAACCACGAGCAACATTGTATAACAATTGTGCATAATCCACGAGGCATCCAGGGTAAAAATTTTTCTTATACACACGAGTACGCATATTTTTCTATTCCAAAGGGACAGAAGGTAATTGGACATAGACGAATAAACAAAGAAGATATTGATTGGAGAAATTTGCGGGATAACGGTGGTGGATCTTTGCGAACTGATGCCAGAAATTGTTTTTATCCAATTATTATAAAGGATGAAAAAGTAATCGGTTTTGGTAATGTGGTTCCTTCTGAAAAGCATCCCAAAAGACAAACTATACAAAAGGGGGACCTATTTTATGTTTATCCAATTGATCGCCAACGAGTTGAAAGAAAATGGCGATATGCAAGACAAAGTGTCGAAAAAATTAAAGGCTTGCTACGAGCTAAGAAAACAAAAAACGGTTATGAAATTGAACTCGGTAAGGATTTTGGAACCGTTAGAACCGTATGGCAGGATAGTCGGTATGATGCAAATGAATATGGTACAAAGCTTGTACACGCATTAGTGCCAGGTACTCATTTTGATTTTCCGAAGTCAGTGTATAACACTTACGATTGCATTGCCCCACTTCTCTATGAAAGAAAAAATGCCATTATATTGGATTTTTTTGCTGGTTCTGGAACGACTGGGCACGCAATTTCCATTTTGAACAAGGAAGATAATGGCTCGCGTCAATTTATACTTTGTACAAACAATGAAAATGGAATAGCCCAAGAAGTTTGCTATCCAAGAATAAAAGCAGTTATTAAAGGACATAAAGATTATCCAGATATAACGGGCATATTGAGCAATCTTAAGTATTTCAAAACAGCTTTTGTAAAGAAAACTATTAGTAAAGATAGTTTTAAAATTCGTATTACCCAAGAATGCACAGAAATGCTTTGCCTTCGGGAAGGTATATTTGACGAAAAGAAAAAGACGAATGATTATCGGATTTTTAAACAGAACGGAAGAATAATGGCTGTGTATTACTCTCTTAAAAGGGTCAGATTAAAAATGCTTAAAAAGGATTTAGACAAAATGCAAGGTAAAAAAATTCTTTATTGTTTTACACTTGACCCGCTAGGATTGGACAAAAGAGATTTTCGGGATTGGGAAGATGTGTCGTTGGAACCTATTCCACAAAAAATATTAGATGTTTACGAGGGAATATATGAATATTAATTTAAAAGATTATCAAGAAAGAGCCGTTGACCAGTTGGTTAGTTCTGTAAAAACATTACTGAGTAAAGAAGGCATAAAAAAGGTCTGTGTTTTTCAAGCCCCTACTGGCAGTGGTAAGACCCTGATGACTGCCAAGTTTATTGAGGAAATCGTTAAGGAATTACCAGACGAGGATATATGTTTTATTTGGGTAACTGTAGGTAAGGGTGATTTACATTTGCAGAGTAAACATGCTCTTGAGAAAATATACGCTGGAGCACCGAGAGTATCATTGGTTGAAGAAGAATTTACCGGCGGACGTGAACGTATAGTCAGGAACGAGATAGTTGTGGTTAATTGGGAGAAGCTACGATCAAAAGACCGCTCTACCGGAGACTGGAAGAATGTTTTAATGAAAGACGGCGAGAAGATAAACTTTCGTGATGTTCTCTCTAAAACACGAGAACAAAGAAAAATCATTCTGGTTATTGATGAAAGCCATATTGGAGCTACTGCCGAGCGGACAAACGAGCTTCGAGAGGAGATCAACGCCGACGTTATTCTTGAGATGAGCGCTACTCCCAAAATCCAGCCCGATCCTAAGGACCTGGCAAGACATACGGCCGGGTTTGTCTTTGTCGAGCCGAAAGAAGTTATTGAAGCAGGAATTATCAAAAAAGAGATTATTATCAATGAAAAGATAGATAGAATTGCTGAAAGTGAAAGTGATTCACAAGAAGTTATTTTAGAGGCCGCATTTCAAAAGCGTCTTGAACTTAAAAAAAACTTCAAAGCCGAAGGTTCAAACATTAATCCGCTTGTCTTAATTCAAATACCTACCGCCGAAGCAGGAAAAGATAAAATAGAAGCAGTAAAAGAGTTTTTAAGTCGGAAAAGAATAACTGAGCAAAACAGGAAACTTGCTATATGGCTTGCCGAGCAAAAATCAGAAACACTTGACTGGGTGGCAGAACCAGACAACGAGATAGAATTTCTCATATTCAAGCAGGCTATTGATACTGGCTGGGACTGCCCCCGGGCACATATTCTTGTTAAATTCAGAGAATCACACAGTGAAATATTTGAGATTCAGACCGTTGGTAGAATATTGCGGATGCCCGAATTGAAACACTACTCGAATGAAAGTTTAAATATTGGTTATATCTATACAAATGTCCAGAGCATAATTGTAAAAAAAGAAGAATACAATCCGAATATCATCAAACATCTACGTAGCGACCGCAAAGATTGTTATAAGGATATAAAACTTCTTTCTTATTACAGATCAAGAATTGATTATGGAGACATTACTTCCAGTTTTGACCCGGTTTTTGAAAAAGTAGCATGCAAAGAATTCGGCATTTCAAAACCAGAGTTCTTTGACCAGAATAAAAAATTGGTTGAGAAAAAAGGAATTCTGCTTGACCTAAAAAAATATCAGCAGGAAATTATTCAAGATGCAAAGATTGAAGTAAAGACATTCGACGAGATAGAAGGACTGATAGATTCTGAACAAAAGGCACGTTTGAATATTGCCGGGAATGATTTACAAGCATTATTTGAACAAATTATTAAAAACAATCTTGGTCCCTTCCGAAACATTAAAAGATCTGTCCCAAAAGTAAAAACAACGATTTATGTCTGGTTTCAGGATTATCTTGGTTCTAAAGAATGGCAAGAAGGAGCAATGATGATTCAGAAAATATTCGTGCATAATGGTAATAGACCGGTATTTGAACGTATTCTTTCCAAAGCGATTGAAGAATATAGTACTGTCCGAGAAAAAGAAATCGCAAAGCGAACTGAAGAAAATGAACAGTTTTATGATTTTGATATAATAAAAAAAAGTTTCTACAACCAGCATACAGGTGAAGTCGTAAAATTGAAAAAATATGTATATGAACCTTGTTATTTAAATATTGATAGAACTAATCCCGAACGAGAATTTGAGAAGTTTTTGGAAAATAACGGAAAACATATTATCTGGTGGTGGAAAAATGGCGAGAATAAGAAAGATTATTTTGGAATTAAATATGAATATCCTAAAGGTATAGTGCATACTTTTTATCCTGATTATTTGGTAAAGTTTAACGATGGCAGAATAGGAA
>CALEIX010000286.1 GCA_937898825.1 uncultured Elusimicrobia bacterium
AATGATACGGCGACCACCGAGATCTACACCGTCTAATTCGTCGGCAGCGTCAGATGTGTATAAGAGACAGGTCTCAGGTAAAACCGCAAAAACGCAAACCGCTGAAGTCGTTTGAACTTCCCCTTGTCCACCCCGTTCTCCAGGTAGGCCACTTTTTCGAACGAGCTGTAAAGGTTGCGGAAATTTTCGGGGCGCTCCCTTTTCAGTCTGCAATATATGTCGGTGCCGGGTATGGGATGGTAAAACATGTATTGAGCGCGGGTGAGCGGTAGCTGCAGGGACAGATTCACCGTTTCCCGCATCTGCTGCATCGTTTCTCCCGGAAACCCCAGTATAAAGAAGCCGATGGCGAATATGCCGGCGCGATTTATCATCTCCACCTTTTCCCGCACGGTCTGAAGAGACAATCTCTTTTTACTCTTGTCCAGCACCTCCTGGCTTCCGCTTTCTATTCCCATAGCCAGGGCATAGCACCCCGAGCGGGCCATGTTTTCCAGGAGTTCTTTGTCGAGAGTGTCCAGCCTCACCCCGTTCGGGCACGCCCACAGCAACTTCGGGAACCGGCGTGACACTTTATCACAAAAGTCCATCACGTAGTCCCGATTGAGAGTGAAGTTATCGTCTATTATATGGATTTCCTTCACGTCGTAGTTTTCGACCAGGATGCCGATCTCCTCGATGACATTGTCCACGCTCCTGCGCCTGATTTTTCTTCCCTGTATTTTCCTGGCGGCGCAAAACTCGCAATCGTAAGGGCAGCCCCGGCTTGCGATTATAGTGGCGACGGGGAACTCTTTGGCGAAGGCCGCGTGCGGCGCCGGCGGATAAGTCCTGGGGTCTATAAGGTCCCAGGCGGGGAATCCCAGCGAGTCGAGGTTGTGCTCGATGTGCATGGGGTTGCGTTTAAACTCCCCTCCCTCTCTCCAAAGCAGGCCGGGAATGGAGTCCGGCCCGGGGTTTTCGCGGTCATCTTCCAGCCCGTCCGCCAGCATCCGTAACCCCTTTTCGGCCTCGCCCACAAAGAGATAATCGAGATTTTTACAGCAGATGTAGTAAGTATCCTCCGGTTCGCTGGAAGGTTGAGCGCCTCCGGCCACCGTAACGGCCTCCGGCAGAAGCTCGCGCACCTGCTCGAGGTAGCCGGCTGCCAGGTGCAAATCCTGGGCGATGATGCTGAAACCGACGAGCTCCGGCCTGTATTCCTTGAGAATCCGCTCGAATTTCCGGGGGTTAAGTCGTTCCCTGGGGCCGTCAACTATTTTCACTTCGTGCGCGGGCCTTAGCGCGGTGGCCAGGTATCCCAATCCCAGCGAAGGGGTAACGCCGTCGGTGTCGCGGGTGGGTTTAACCAGAAGTATTCTCATTATTCCGCCACTTTGAGAGGCTTCACAGTTTTGAATATTAAGGGAAGATGCTCCGGGCCGCAACCCTGCCGGGAGTTGGCCCGGATTTTCCGCTTGGCTATACTTAAAACGCAATGCAACATCGCGAGATAACATGGAAGGAACTCATGGTCGCGGCGATAGCCGCCGCTGCGGCTTGTGTTGTATTTTACACTCCCGTTTGGACGGCGGGGATGAGCCTTCTTAACGCGGTGGTTCACGATTATACGGCTCCCGGAGGCACGAACCCTCCGTGGATTCGGGTAAAGGAGGAATTTTTGAGGGGTTTCTTTCCCCTGTGGGTGGACGTATCGGACGCTCCCCCCAACCTGCAAGCCTTCACCGGGGCATATTTTTATCCGCTTCTTTTATGGACAATCCCCTTCGATTTCGCAAAAGTGGCCGACGTTCACTTCGTAAGCCGGATATGGCTGATGATACTGGGAGGCTACCTGTTCGCCCGCGGCGGACTGGGGATGGGAAGAGCCGGTTCGGTCATGGCGGCCACGGCATTCGCGTTCACCGGAATAGTTCAAAAAAGGCTTACCACCACCGAGATTAACGTGTTATGGCTGTTGCCCGTGTTCTTGTTGACCGTCGGAAAACTCGCGACCTCGGCCCGGCTCAAGTGGGTGCTTTTATGCGCCGCTCTCGCCGCTCTTGCCCTGTATTCGGGGCACCCTATAGCCACGTTTTACATGCTTCTTACGGGCTGATTGTGGTTTGCTTACTTATATTTTTTGAAAGGCGGGGGAGTATCCGGTTTTATCCGTGCGGGATGCGCGGGCCTGCTGGCGCTGTTCTTTTCCGCGCCGCAGTTAATACCCGGCGTGGAAATGCTGGCGCTGGGATGGAGCTACCATTTTTCCAGCCCTTTGGAGGGCAGTTATGCCGTCCGGGGCATTTTTTCGGTGTTTCTGCCGTGGCTGACGGGAACCGCCAAGTTCAACCTGGCCACCCTTTTCTATGCTCCATACTTGGGTCTGGTTCCGGTTTTGATGACCGTTTTCGGCTTTTTCCGGGTAAGAAAGTTAGGACAATACATTCCCTTTTTCTGTGCGTATTTCCTGGTATTTCTGGGCCTGAGTTTCGCCCTGCCGGTTTTTTCCGTCTTAGGTTACATACCCCCTCTAAACAGAATCTGTCTCTTATACACATCTCCGAGCCCACGAGACCTCTCTACATCTCGT
>CALEIX010000287.1 GCA_937898825.1 uncultured Elusimicrobia bacterium
TACACCGTCTAATTCGTCGGCAGCGTCAGATGTGTATAAGAGACAGTTCCTCACCGTTCCCTCAGAAGTGCTCTGGTTTCTTTTCTATCCGGGGTGCCTGTGCGAATTGGTTTTTCAAAAAGTGCCGGCAGAATTTTTTTGAACAGAATTGTGCCCTTTTCATGGCTTATGCATGATTCGGATAGAAATCTTTCGCTCTTTTCCTGCTTGGGCGGGTATTCGGGTTCTTATATGTCCGCATTTCCCTTCGTTGAAGACAAAGAGGAATACGATCTGAGCCAAACTTCATTGGTGGCTGTAAATCCCGGCTCCGCTTGGGCCACGAAAAGATGGCTAAAAGAATGGTATGCTGAAATTATTGTGAAATTTCACAATTTGACGGGCAGAAAAACAATAATAATCGGCGGACCTTCTGAGGTTGAATACAATGGGGAAGTTGCCAGGATGGCGGGGGAGGAAAGGTGCCTGGATTTAACAGGAAAGACGAGTTTGCGCCAATTAATATCTGTAATTCGCCGGCTGAAGTTGTTTATTACGAATGATTCGGGCCCGATGCATATCGCGGCGATATGCAATGTGCCCTTAATCGCGATTTTTGGTCCCACTACGAGGGAACTTGGTTTTTTCCCGCGCGGACGCAACTTTTTGGTTCTGGAGGAGGAATTAAAATGTCGTCCCTGCGCTTTGCACGGTTCCAGGACATGTCCGAGAAAACATTTTTTGTGTATGAGGCTCCTTGTGCCTGAAAGGGTCTGGAAAGAGGCGAAAAGACTTTATCGGCCGCAGCGAAGCGAAATGTGATTTTGCGCAATAAAAAGTTCACAAATATAATATATATAATAGATATGATGGTTAAGTACAGAATGCCAGGTTCATATTCAGGAATTTCAATGTTTTTCCAACCCCGTGGGTTGGGTAGGTTCTGTTATAGAAAAAACCCGCAGGGTTTGAAAATTTACAGAAAAACATTTTTGGTTCTCCTTGCTTTTTTCTGGATGATTGCTCTAAGCGTTTTTTTACATGCTGTGATTGGCAGCGGGACTTATAGGATACTTACAATGGAACCGACCAATATTGGAATAAGCCAGCCGAAAACAGGCGGGCCCTATTCGCTTCTCGGCACCACCGGCAGATTAGGCGTGGTTTCTCTTAAAGGTTCGGTTTATGCTGTCGAGCCGGGGGTTCTTAATTCATGGCGACCTCCTCAGGACAGCGTAAACACCGCTTATGTATATCCCAACCCCTGCAATCTGCGCAAGGGCTGCACAGGACTTACTTTCACAAGACTTACCCTTCATGCAACAGTCAAAATTTACACTATTTCCGGTGAACACTTGAGAACCATAATCAAGGATACAACAACAGACAGCGTAGGCTGGGACCTGAAAACAAAAGATGGAAAATATGTAGCAAGCGGACTCTACCTTTATTTTATTGACGGAGGAAATTCCCAAAAAAAAGGGAAAATAATAATCGTAAGATAGGTTGTTCAAAATGTCTTGCGCGTAAAACGGTTTTTTGATTTACCCCGCGTAGAGATACACGAGCGGAAGTCAGGAGTCAGGAGTCAGGAGTCAGGAGTCAGGAGTCAGGAGTCAAGAGTCAGGAGTCAGGAGTCAGGAGTCGAGAGGCGGTTGTAGCCGCAGAGCGGCAGCTCTGCCAAAATAGCGGCTAGATGGCTGGACGGCTAGACGGCAGGGAAAAAGGATAAAGGATAAGGGATAAGTCAGAAGTCGGAAGTCGCGAGTCGGAAGTCGCGAGTCGGAAGTCGGAAGTCGAGAGTCGGAAGTCAGGAGTCAGTTGTAGCTGCAGAGCGGAGC
>CALEIX010000288.1 GCA_937898825.1 uncultured Elusimicrobia bacterium
CGAACGGCCTGGAAATGGGTGAGTGTAAAAGAAAAAAGAAACTGACCGGCCGCTTGTCGTGCGGACCGGCAGTTGCGGCGGTTATAATCGCGTCAGCGTTTTTGTATTGGTGGTTTTGCCTGCCCGCTGCTTTGTTTCGCGATCCTTATTCGAAAATTCTCTTATCCGAAGACGGAAGACTTTTGGCCGCGAAAATATCTTCCGACGAGCAGTGGCGTTTTCCGCCATTGAAGGATATTCCCGAAAAATATGAAAAAGCTTTGATTTTATTCGAGGACAGGAGGTTTTACAGGCATTTTGGGGTGGATCCGATCGCCCTGGCGCGTTCTGCTTATCTTAATTTCAAAAGAGGAAAAATAGTAAGCGGCGGAAGCACCATAACCATGCAGGTCATCCGTCTCTCGCGGAAAAACCCGCCGAGGACATATATTGAAAAAGCGGTTGAAATATTGAAAGCCTTGCGTCTTGAGTTAAGATTGAGCAAAAAGGAAATATTAAAATTATACGCTTCTCACGCTCCTTTCGGAGGAAATGTCGTGGGACTGGAGGCCGCTTCATGGCGGTATTTCGGACGCCCCCCCGAACTTTTGTCGTGGGGAGAAGCCGCCCTGTTGGCGGTTCTGCCAAACAGTCCCTCGCTTATGCATCCCGGAAAGAACAGGGAGAAACTGAAAGAGAAAAGGAATAGATTGCTGGAAAGACTACATGGGGAAGGGATTATAGACAAGTTGACGATGAAACTTTCCCTGAAAGAGCCTCTTCCTTCGCGCCCCGTGCCTTTGCCCAGGCTGGCTCCGCATTTGATCGACACTTTGGTATCGGAAAAGGTTTTTGAAACTGTCCCCCGAATAAAAAGCACTTTGAATTTTTCCCTTCAGAAAGGAGTTCGGCGCATCGTTTCGGAATATTCCGCCGTTTTGCGCAAGCGAAGGATACAGAACGCCGCCGTTATAGTCATAGACAATTCCGAACTGAAAGTTAAGGCCTACGTGGGCAACAATTGCGATACCGTTTCCGGCGCTTTCGGCTGCGCCATAGACATCATTCGAAAACCGAGAAGCACGGGAAGCATTTTAAAACCGATTCTGTTCGCGGCCATGCTCCAGGCCGGCGAGATTCTTCCGTCAACCTTGATACCAGATTTACCCACTCAGTACGGCAATTTTATGCCGCAAAATTATGACCAATCTTACAGGGGAGCCGTTCCCGCCCGGCTTGCTTTGGCGCGCTCTCTAAATGTGCCCGCGGTCAGAATGCTCAAACGATACGGAACAAACAGGTTTTATGATCTGCTGAAAAACCTGGGCATGTCCACTTTATGGCGCGACTCACAGGATTACGGTTTAACACTGATTCTGGGAGGAGCGGAAGGGACTCTCTGGGATTTAAGTGGCATTTACGCCAATCTGGCGGCCCTGGCCGACGGAGGAAGGAACAACAGAAAAGGAAATTTCGGTGAATTGAAAATAATCGAATCGCGTGGTACCAAGAGAAAAGAAATCGCGGATATCGGGCCGGGCGCCGCCTGGCTGACCATGGATGCTTTGCTGGAAGTCAATCGTCCGGGTCTCGAGGGCTATTGGAGAAACTTCGGAAGTTCAAGGAAAGTAGCGTGGAAAACCGGGACAAGCTACGGCCACAGGGACGCATGGGCCATAGGAAGCGACGGCAAACATACCGTGGGCGTTTGGGCGGGAAACGCGACTGGCGAAGGCCGCCCCGAAATAGTGGGGGTTTTCGCCGCGGCGCCGCTGATGTTCAAGGTCTTTAATCGCCTGGAAGAGGGCGATTGGTTTGAAAAACCAGAATTATATTTAAAAGAAATCGACGCCTGCAAAGACGACGGGTATCTTCCATATGCCGGGTGCGAAACCGAAAAGCAGCTTGCCCCTTTTTCATCCGAATTCGGCGAAGTCACTCCGAATCACATAATAGTCCACCTGGACTCGGATGGATGGCGGGTAAACGGCAAATGCGAAAGCGTTTCATCAATGCTGCATAAAACATGGTTTGTTTTGCCGCCGGGTCAGGAATTTTTTTACAGAAAACATTACTCGAATTACATGCCTTTGCCGCCGTACAGAAAAGATTGCGAACAGTACGCGCAAAGCAGTGGTAAAGTCATCGAGTTTTTGTATCCAAACAGCGGCAATGAAATATACATCCCGGTGGACCTGGCCGAAAAAAGAGGACGCGTAATATTTAAAGTGACGCACAGAAAACAAAATGAAGTTGTATTTTGGCATTTGGACGGAGATTATATCGGAAAGACAAAATTTTTTCATGAGATGGCGTTGTATATCAAACCGGGCACGCATAAAATCACAGTGGTAGATTCGGAGGGTAATTACACTGAAAGGAAGTTCGAAATATTGGCGCGCAAATAGCCAGCCCAACTTCTGCAGTAACCTCCTGATTTTGGCTATTTTTACCCGAAAAAGCCTTCCAATTTTTTCACTCTCATCGGTAAAGTTTTTCTTGCTTGTTCCAAAAACGCAATGGCCGTCTGAAAGGCATAGCCTCCGTTACGGCACTGGCATAGCCCTGTAGTGGCGACTTTTGGCCTTTTTTAGGACAAAATCCTTAAAAAATAAGAGTTTTTTGTTTTTAACTGCGGAAGTTGGGTTAGCGATTAACCGTTTAAATTATTAAAATAAAAATCGAATATTAGAGATTGGAGTATATATTTGCGAGATAAACTTCAATATGAAATAGTTTTGATTCTGTGCATCAAGGAGAAACTTGGCCATAAAGTAAAAACCATGGATTTGTATATAAGCCCCTTGTTAAGAAATTTTTTGGGGGAATAAGAGGCGATAATTTCACTCCGGATTAGGGTGATTTTTGTATATTTTCTCTACGCAATCAAGAAGACGTCGTTTTTTTCCCGGGGAAAATGAGAAAAAATTTATTTCAATTGCTTTCCCCGCGCCAAACATAGCGTTGTCTATGGGAAAAAGGTCGCTGAATTCTTCCGGAAGATATTCTTTTTTTACTTCTATTCGCAATCCCCATCCCCCTTGTAAAGCCATAAAATAAACCCATTTTCTTGTGTTGAGGTTGAAGACCTTGAGTATCGGACAGGGATTAGAACCAGATTTCATATCCCAGGTCTTGCCGGGGATGTCTTTGGATATCTTCATTATTTCGGTCCATAATGATTCCAGTTCGTCGGCTGATTTGGGATAACGCACTCTTATGTGACGGAAATATTTTTTCAAATTCTCTACTATAAGAGCAGGATTTCTGGCCGGCTTTGCTTTGCTTTTTTCTTTTGCCGCGACCCTTTCAATGAGCAATTTGGCTTTTTCTGCCTCTTCGCCGGAAGCAGGGACAAGATACTCTTTCTTGAAAGTTATCACATCGCCGTTTTCAAATTCCACCGTTATATTGCCGCCCGCGCTTTTGAGCACAACCCCGATTTTTTTGCTGATAGTGTTTTTGACTATTGAATATTTTTCAAATTCTTCCATAAATCGTCCACTATAAGTTTTATTATGCTGCAATTTCAAATCCCGTCGTTTAATGTGCTTTCCTTTCGCAGCAACTGGAATATTATTGGGGCCGGCTTTTTCTTCTTCTGGGTTTTCTTTTTGCGTGCTTTATTCTTTTTCATTTTATTGAGGTTTCCGAAGATGTTTATCAACATCCCTTCCAATCGGAAAAAGATTTTTTTTCTTCCTTTTTCCTTCATTAGAGCAGTGCCATCGGCCACGGGCGAGGTTATATAAAGCGAACCGTCTTTTTTGACGCGTACGCCAAATTCCAGCGTCACTGGGAATTTCATGTCCCTGACTTTGGCGGTGTAGCGTCTATTCCCCTTTCGCTTCAGAAAGAATGTACCGGAGTGGGTTCTTCTGCTTCCGCTTTTTTTCCGTGCTGTATATGAGCCCTTTATGATTTTTTCAACTTTCCACATATATGCGTTTATTTTATAAGAGCCACTTCTGGAATGCGCGTAGCCAGTCCAGTTGCCGAAATAAGGTGCAATCGGCTCTTTTGCAGGTAACCAACCTGTTAAAATAAGGAAAATGAAAATCGGTAAAACTTTTTTTCTCATAAATAAATGCAACAATTTGCTGGATGTCAAAAATCCTTCTTGGTCTATTCGTTTTCTCCGCATAATTCTACGCAGCGGCATCGTTCCTTGGTGCAGTCAACCCACCTGTTGCATTTCCAGTTTATGCACTCCGCAGTGTCCGGGTTATAGTCGGTGCATTCCCAGTCCTCGCAGCATTTTGTCTGGAATGTTTCGCATTCCCATTCGCAGCATTCCTTTGGTATTCTTCGCGTGCGGCGTTTCAATTCTCCGGTTTTCCTGATTTTTCCCCATTTTCCAACTTTCCTGTATTCCTTCGCCGCAGGACATCCTTTAACCTTAATATCCCTGAGTGAGAAATTAAAGCAGTTTTCTTCTTTCAGGAAATTATCAAACGGGCTACCAGAGGCAAAATTAATAAATTTGCGAAAGTCATTCGCGGCATTGCGAAAGTTGGCGTTTCTCTTGTGCAAAATACTCCGTCCGTGATAGAGGTACGCTATTTTTGGGTTGATTTGAATAGCTTTTTCAAAGTCTTGTATTGCTTTTTTACTCTCACCGCTGTCGCGGTGAATTCGTGCTCTTGCGTAGTAACAACGATCATTTTTCGGGTTTTTCTTAAGGCATTCATTCAAGTGCTCGATGGCTTGCCTTCTGTCTGCAAGCATTTCCGCTATTAGTGCTTGCGTAAACAGGGAATTCTCATCGTCTTTTTCAGGATAATTGGCGGCTGATTTATATATGCTTTGTGGAATGGCTTCAAGATTGCCTCTATAACCGGCTATCAGTGAGAATGCTTGCTTTGAATTAAGGTTTAACTTTTCAATCAATCTCATGCAGTGCTTGCCGGAGTTGACCGACCACACGGTTTCGGCGAAGCAGGATATGTTAATAGTAACCAGAAATATAAGTGGAAAAATAACTTTTTTCATAAATACCCTCCTCCTTTGTGCGTGAATTTCCAAGACAGTATAGCATAATCATAAATTGGCTTACAATGTGACGATGTTGCCCGTAATCTGTGCGGGGATGTCACCTCGTCCGTCGCCAAACATCCGCGTTGTAAAACCTTTCTTTGGACACTTTCTCAAGCACTCGGGTCGTTTGGGCGCCAGCTTTTACCCGCCTTTTTAGAACGGAGAAATTATTGCTTGGTGCAATGGAGATGAAAGTGTTTTGCTGATAATTTTTCCCGTAGTTAGTTGCAATGCGTAGATACCATTCCAATATTCTTAAGAATATTAGAATATAGTATAATGGATAACAATGAGAAAAGGACTTGCAATACGCAAAGGTGATTTTCGCAAGCTTGAACGGATTGTCCGTGGATTTTCGAATCACAGAAGAATTGAAATCATGACCTTATTGAATAGAGAGCCGGAATTGTCTGTTTGCGAAATTTCCGGTGAACTTAAGATAAATTTCAAGACCGCCTCAGAACATATCCGTAGACTGGCTGCGGCGGGAATTGTCATGAAGAGAAATGACGCAAGTAGTGTTAGACATAAACTTACAAAACGTGGAAAAACCATTCTAATGTTCTTGAGAATATTAGAATAAGGAGAGGTGGAAATAGATGAGGATTAAGGATTTGTGCAGTGCTGAGCGTCCGAGAGAAAAGCTTGCCAGATATGGTCCCGGGAAACTAAAAGATTCCGAGCTTCTGGCAATTTTGCTCAGAACCGGGAAAAAAGGTGAAAACGCGATTAAAGTTGCCTCAAAATTATTGCGACATTTTTCGGGTCAGGGGCTTGCCGGCGCCTCATTCGCTCAATTGAAAAATTTTCCGGGCATGGGTGCCGTTAAGGCATGCGAGATAGTGGCGTGTTTTGAATTAGGGCGGAGATTTTTGAAAGGCAAGAAAGCCGCTATTTTCCTGAAACCCGAAGATGTCTGGAATGAATTAAAGGATATAAGAAAGAGCAAGAAAGAACATTTTGCCGTTTTGTACCTTGATTCCGGCAACCAAGAAGTGAAAAGGGATATTATTTCGATAGGCACGCTCAATTATAACGTTGTGCATCCGAGGGAAGTTTTTGAGCCGGCGATAAGAAATTTGGCTGCCAGCGTCATAGTAGCTCATAATCACCCTTCGGGTAAATTGGACCCTTCCTCTGAAGATCTTGCCTTGAACAAACGGCTTGTTGAAGCCGGAAAAATTCTGGGGATAGAGGTCCTGGACCATATCATAGTTTCCAGCGGGGAATTCCTCAGTTTCAGGGAAAAGGGTCTGATGTAAACCTGTTTTCCCGGGAACTTGCTTTTTGCCGTTGGAAAAAAGAAAAAAACCCGCACCTTTAAACCGGCGATGCGGGTTACTTTGACGTTTATTTGTGCAGTTCTTTGCTTATGTGCGTCCAGGCTTTTTTCAATTCCCGGGAGAGTCTTTTAAGTTCAGTCTCGCTGACCCGGCGAAGTTTTTTGTATTTGAGGGTGACACTGTCAACTATTTGGTAATATTTGTCCTCGTTGAGTTCCTTTATTTTTTCCAGTTTTTCTAAAATTTCGCCTTTCATTTTAAGGGTCCAGCCCGCTATTTTTTCCCTGTTCCTGGCGCCTCTTTCTCCGTAAAGAAAATAGGCTCCCGCCGCGGCAAGCGCGGCAAGCCCGGCCCCTGTTTTGATAATCTTTCTGGTTTTTGCCATAACCTCTCCTCAATTCCACAAGATTTTTTAAAACTCTTTTTCTGTCATCTGATAATTTTTCTGCAAACCTGTTGCCTTACAGCTGCGAATATTTCCAATCGTTATCCTGGTCAACGTTATGATGGATTTTCGCATCTTATTTGATTATATAATTTTTGGGAAGAATTTCCCTAACTTTCCTGCTCCGGGCGGCAACTGAAACATATTAGTTTATTTAAACCTGTTCCTGCATCTGTCCGCCTCAGGCGGAGACAGGGCTCTGCGAAAATAGCGGCTGGACGGTTAGACGGCAAGACGGCTGGACGGCAGGAAAGGAGAAGGGTGAAGAGTGAGGAGTTTATAGCGTTGAGCGTTCATTGCGTTTATTTATCTCTTGCAACCCACAACTTGCGCCTTATGCCATCTGCCTTATGCCTTGTGCCCTGTGCATTTAGGCGCGCCAAGGGCGCGCAGCTACATCAGTATGCGGGAATATTTAAGTTTTTGCGCAACGTCCCGTATACTCGTATCAACATATCAACGTATTTACGTATCTACGTATTTGTCGTGAGTGCGATTAAGGCGCGCCAAGGGCGCGCGGCTACGTCTTTTATGGGCTGTCTGTCTACCTCAGGAGGAGACATTTTTGAGCGAACGCGTGGAATTGCTGGGATTTTTTAAATTTAATAGAATCGACTTTAGGTCATGTGCAGAATCGAAGCAAATTCTCTCTCCACGCGTTGGTAGTTTTATTTTGATGATAGGTTGTGAAAGAAATAATTGACTTTTTCAATAGAAACGCTCCCAATTGGGACCTTAATCATCATAAAGAGGATTTTGAAGCGGCTGAAATACTTGTGGAGAAAGCCGAAGTTGTAAAAGGACAGAAGGTTCTGGATGTTGGGAGCGGGACGGGGATACTTATCCCGTTTCTTCAAAAGGCGGGAGCCAAAGTAACTGCTCTGGACGTATCTCCCCGGATGATAGAGATAATCCGGGAAAAATACCCGCGGGTAAAAGCTGTTACGGGGAATTTTGAAGAAGTCTCATTTTTTGAAAGTGGGGGTTTTGACAGGATATTGATTTATAATGCCTTTCCGCATTTCCCCAGCCCTCTTAAAGTTATAATGAGAGCGTTTAGTCTTCTCAAGAAAAACGGAATATTCTTAATAGGGCATTCCATGAACAGGGAAAGGTTAAACTTCCATCACAAAAAAGTTGGAAACGTTGTCGCCGGTCATATGCTCATTTCAAACGAGGAAATGAAAAAAAGTCTTTTGAAAGCCGGTTTTTCAAAAGTCAGTTTGGAGGAAGACAGATATTTTTTCGTTTCCGCTGTTAAATCCTGAAAAATTCAAGCGGTTGCAGGGTTGCGATTATCTTGATGCGATTTCGGGCCATATATTGGCGAGGGATTTTACAAAAGACCTGCTTATTGCGTCTATTGCCGAGGAGGCGTCAAATCCCTCGTAGGTCATTGAGGCCGACCATATGATGGAGCCGGTTTCAACATCCACCATTCTTGAAATCAGTGAAACCTGTGCGGCACTGGTTATAATTTGAGAATTTGGAATCCCCATGACAGAACCTTCAGAATAAAGGGTTGAGTTGTCCACTCTGTCCACATTGCTGAAACTTTGCTCTCCGGTGGTAATTATGTAGCTTGCCGCGTCGCTTATTTTCACTACCGTTCCGAGAAACAAAGCGTCCACGCCGAGCAATTCGCCGAGTTTTCTTGTGGTGGAAGGATTGAAAGCTGATGAATTTGTCAAATTCAGTTCGTTCATGACAGCGCGCAAGCGCCGCCTCTCAACGACGTTTATTCCGCGCATCATAAGATTCTGTATCATGAAATCTGCGGCTATATCTCCTCTCGGGCCGCTGAAATCGAGAACAGCTACTCTTTTGATGTTGGAAAAATCCGCGTTTTTATTCACCGCCACCCGAGGCGCGCTGCAAGCGGAAGCGATAAGGAGAAAAATTAAAAAAGTTGTTCTTTTCATTATTCGCTCAGCAGTTTTATATGTTTGATGGCGGTTTCTTTTATATCTTTTTTTGTTGCTGTTTCCAGGCATTTTTTCCATGATGCTATCGCTTGCTTTTTCAGTTCCTTTTTTTCGTAAATAAGTCCGAGCATGTAATGGACAATCGCCTTTTTCGGATTGAGCAAGCGTGCCTTTTCAAAGGCCGCTTGCGCTTTATCCACTTTTCCGAGTTTGCTGTAAGCGAAACCAAGTTCTATATAGAGACTTGTTTCTTTGGGATGGGCCTTTATATTTTCGCTTATTTCAGACACCAGGTTTTCAAGTTTTGCCTTTTCTTCAGGCGTCATTGCCGCGAGAAAAAACAAAGATAACAACATAGTAAAAATCCATATTGTTTTCATCTTTTCCTCTTCAGTTTTAGTATAGCAAATAAAAGACTTTATTGCTTTGACCTTTTACGTTTTATAGGATAATTATATGAGTGAGAGATTCATTGCCCATGTGGATATGGACGCTTTCTTTGCTTCGATTGAGCAGCGGGATAATCCATCCCTGAAAGGAAAGCCGGTAATAGTGGGAGCTGACCCTTTAAACGGCCGTGGGGTGGTTTCAACCTGCTCTTATGAAGCAAGGAAGTTTGGGGTGCGCTCGGCAATGCCTATATCCAGAGCATGGCGCCTTTGTCCGAACGGAATTTATTTAAGACCAAATTTCGAGAAATACAAAAAAGATTCAAATAAAGTTTATGAAATCTTTCTTGAATTTACTCCCGATGTGGACATGGTAAGCATTGACGAGGCTTTCCTGGATATAAGCGCAAGTTATAAATTGTTCGGAACTCCACCTGAAACCTGCCTTAAAATAAAAAAAGAAATAAAGCGAAGGACAGGTTTAATTTGCTCTATAGGACTGGCTCCTTCAAGGATGATAGCTAAAATAGCTTCTGACCTGGAAAAACCAGACGGTTTTGTGTGTGTTGATGAAGGAGAGGTTGAAGCATTTCTTCGTCCGCTGGATATTTCAAAAATTTGGGGTATAGGACCTAAGACAGCCGGGATTCTGAAGAGAAAGGGATTCAGTAAAATCGGCGATATTATGAATCTGGATTTGCCTTTTCTAAAGAAAATATTCGGCGCAAGAGCGCTGGAAATAAAAAATATGCTTCGCGGGAAGGAGACAAGGTTTCTTGAGCGGGAAACGAATAAATCCTTGAGCCGCGAGATTACCTTTGCCGTAGATTTAACCGCCGAGAAGGAAATAAAGGCAGCCCTTTTGAGTATTTCGGATTCTCTTTCTGAAAAACTGCGCAAAAAGCGTGTAAAGGCGGGAAGTCTTTCCCTTAAGATGCGGTTTGCCGATTTTAAAACGTTTACCAGAAACTGCCTTTTGCCTTATCCGACAAATTACGCCGATGTTATTTATCGTCGCGTTATTGAACTTTTTGAAGGTTTCCGGTCAAAGGGCGGGATACGCCTCTTGGGCATAAAGGCATCGCGTTTTTCCGGTGCAGATGAAAGGTTGCTCTTTGAACAGGAAGGTGAACTAAAAAGGGAGAAGATGCACCGGGCGCTTGAAAGCATAAGGCATAAATTCGGAAGAAGGGCTATATACAGGGCTGGCGAAAAGATAATGGGAGGATAACATGCCGGTTTTTGAAATAAGGCATACAGTGAAGAAGGAGGAAATAGATAATTTAGGCCATGTAAATAACATTGTTTATCTCAAGTGGTTTATGGATATCGCAGGCAGCCATTCAACTTCAATTGGTTGGCCACATAAAAAAATGATTGAGGCCGGGGAAGGATGGGTCGTGAGGCGTCATGAATTGGACTATCTGGTCTCCATTATGCCGGGGGAGAAGCTGAAAATAAGAACATGGATATCGTCCTGGAAAAGGGCTTCCAGCAAGCGGGAATACGAAGTTGTAAGAGAATCTGACGGAAAGGTTCTGGCTCAGGGACGGACAATCTGGGTCTGGGTAAATTACAGGACCGGCAGAATATCGCATATACCCGCGGAAATTATAGAGAAGTTCGGAAGCAAAAAAAAGTGACTGGAAAAAGGCGGAAAGCGAAACCGAGGAAAAGATGGGGCAAAGTAAAGCCTTTCACAAGGATATTCAGGTCCAGGAAATTTTATGACAGGAAAAGGAACAGAGATATAATAAGGAGTGAGGATGAAAGGAGCGAATAAAATTGACAGAGCCAGAGAATTTGTGGAAAAATCCAGAAACATTCTTGTTTTCACGGGCGCTGGAATTTCAACATCTTCAGGCATTCCGGATTACAGGGGCACAACCGGAATATGGACCAAGAGAGAGCCGGTTTTCTACCAAAATTTTGTTTCTTCTGAAAAATCCAGGATAGATTATTGGGAATACAAGCTTGAAACCCATGAGTTTTTCAGGAATGCGAAACCGAACGCGGCGCATAAATCTCTTGTGGAACTTGAGAAAACGGGCAAGATGTTAGCTCTGGTGACGCAAAACATAGATTCTCTTCACAGGAAGGCCGGAACGACCGCGGATAAATTGATTGAACTTCACGGAAACAACGCCGTGGCAAAATGTATGGAGTGTTCAAAAGAGGTTTTGATGGAAGAAGCACTTGAATATTTCAAGATGAATCGCATGCCGCCCAAATGCGAATGCGGGGGATACCTGAAACCTGCGGTAGTAATGTTCGGGGAGAGCCTCAATCCTGAGGATTTGAAAAGGGCGTTCGGTCTGGCTCAAAAAGTGGATCTGGTAATTTCAATAGGTTCCACGCTGGTGGTTGAACCAGCGGCGTCCATTCCTTTGATGGCCAGGCAAAACGGGGCCGTTTATTTAATTATCAATCAGGGTGATACCGCCCATGACAACATAGCGGATATTAAACTGGAAGCAAATGCCTGCGAGGTTCTGCCTCTGATTATTGAATATTGATTATTCCAAAGAAGCGCCCACTATGTAATCCAATTTCGGGAAATCAGACTTCAAGTATTCATTGCCTTTTGTCTGAATAAGTCCCTGATTCGGACCCCTGCCTTGAGGGGCGCCTTCGCCGTAATTGGAATAAAGACTGTCAACCACGTTCATTCCCTCAATGACCTTTCCTAACGGTGAAAAACCCATTTGGTCAAGGCGCAAATTGTCGCGGTAATTGATGAAGAGTTGAGTCGTCCGGGTATTTGGACCGGCCGTGGCGAATGTCAGAGTGCCTCTTAGATTAGATTGTTTGACCGGATCGTCGGGTATAGGGGCATTGCGCCATTTGGCGCTTATTTGCGGATTTCCGCTTATTCCGAACTGGGCTACAAATCCGCTTAGCACCCTGAAGAAGGCTATTTCGTTGAAAAAACCTATTTTCACCAGATTGTAGAATCTGTCGGCGCCGTTTGGAGACCAGTCCCTGTGAATTTCCACGACAAAATCCCCCCGGGTGGTGGAAAATCTTGTGTTGAAAATTTCCGGGGCTTTTTCATTTGCCAGCTGGGGATTCAATAGTTTTTGCATGTCGGGCTCTATTATTTTCATTATTCTTCCTTTCTTAGATACAGCTGCTTTTTTTATTTTCGGCTTTTCCTGTTGGGGCTTGCAGGCGATGAATGAAAAAACCAGAATTCCTGCAGTTATAAATTTAAGCGTCTTCATAAATCACCTCTTTAATAAGTTAAGTTTGTTATTATCATACCTTACATAAAGTCGAAAAATCAAAAAAGACAAGTGCGCAAAAAAATCCCTGCGGCGAATTTTGTCTGACAGGACTATATAAACCGTGGGTCAATCGGGCCCCCGGCATAGGCCAAAAATTTTTAAAATTCAAGGACCTATGCCTCTTATCAAATCTGCCGATACGAACTAAACTATCTATATGAGGAAGAATCTGAATCATGGAAGGAAGGTTATGAAAAAATTGCTTTTATTTGCCTTGAGTTTTTTCC
>CALEIX010000289.1 GCA_937898825.1 uncultured Elusimicrobia bacterium
TCACTCCCGCATTGAACGCGAGTTTGCTCCCATGACCCAATGCGGGAGTGGTTTATGGTCGTCATTCGTCGCTTACAGACCACTGGCGGGTATGCTCGCTCCTCATTCCTTGTTTCGGCTAAAAATCTGCTAATTTCTCTTGCAAATAGACTTTTTCAGTAAACCCTATTGACAAAGCGAAAATCAGGTGCTAAAATATTATTAGCAGTCCAATCATTTATTTGCTAATTATAGGCGACTATCATGAGAGTGTTGAAACCGCAGACAGCGAAGGAAAGAAAAAACAAAATTTTAAGTTGGGCAGTTTATACCTATGTCCTTACGGGAAAACCGGTGAGCAGCGAACTTATCGCTTCAAGCAGCGGAATGAAAATTTCAAGCGCGACGATAAGAAGTGTATTGAAAGAGCTTGAAGAAGCCGGTTATCTTGAACAGCTTCACACATCTGGCGGAAGGATTCCCACCGACAAGGGGTACCGGGCTTATGTGGACAATATACTTGAAATAGAAAGGCAGGCGGTTATAGAACGTGAAAGGGTGGAGGAAGCATACAGGGAAAGAATGGAGGAGCTGGATACTCTGCTTCAAAACACGTCCAGAATAATAGCGAATCTTTCCAAATGGGCCGGTTTGGTTTTTGCCGGGGACATGGAAGAAGAATATGTGAGAAGATTGGATTTTGTTTTTGTGTCTCCCAAAAACATTTTGCTTATTCTGGTATCGCACTCGGGCCTGATAAAACACTTTCCGATTTCACTTTCTCAAAAGGTAGGCAAGCGGCAGGTCTATTCTCTCTCTGAAGAAATAAACAAGAAAATCAAGGATTTGTCTCTTACCGAAGTGGCGGATGTTATATGGAAGGAATTTGTCAGCAAGCAGGAACTAAACCTGCCCGAATCTGAAATATTCAAAAAACTTTACAATTATTTTTCCAATATCAAGAGCGAAGATGTCGAAATCTATCTGGACGGCTTGATGAAAATGTCCGAACATCTTGATGACGGCAATGTCGAGGATTTTAAAAACATAATGAAAATTATAGACGATAAAAAACGTTTTGCCGCCATGCTTCGGGAAAGGCTCAAGGATATGATGCAAAGGCAAAAACTTTTGCCGAAAGAGAATAAATGCAGGGATATAGAGGTGCTTATCGGCTCTGAAAGCAATATGAAGGAATTTGGCAATTTTAGTCTGGTTTCTTCCGCTTATTGTGTGAACGATAAAGCGGTTGGTCTTGTGGGAGTTCTCGGGCATAAAAGGATGGAATATCCCAGAGTAATAGGCATTGTGGACACCGTTTCGTCAGTTGTAGAGGATATACTTTCCGCCTGGGAAAATACGGAGGATGATTATGACTGAGAATGGGGAAATTAAGGAAGAGGCCGGGGGAAAGCAAAGCGGCGTTTCTGCTGCGGGCGAAAAAAGCGGGGGCGGCGAAAAAAGCGGGGCTGCTGGCAAAGAGCAGGAATACTATAATCAGCTTTTGCGGCTAAAAGCGGAATTTGAAAATTATAGAAAAAGGATAGAAAAGGAAAAACCAGAGCTTGTTAAATGGGGCAAAGCGGAAATAATACTTAAGTTTCTGCCGCTTTATGATTTGCTTTTGAAGGCTCATTCCCATATCAAAAATATCGGAAAGCGGGAAAAAGAAATGAGCAATGAAATTAGGGAAGTGCTTTCCGGAATTGAAATGATTTTCACTGAATTTTCCAGGGTGTTCAAAAGCGAGGGCATACGTGAAATAAAACCGAAGGGAAAACTCTATGACCCTATGACCTGCGAAATTGTGGGAGTGGTTGAAGGTAACGATGAGAATGACAGAAAGGTGGTTGAAGAATTGGAAAAGGGATATTTTTACGAGGACAAGGTCCTGCGTCCAAGCAAGGTAAAGATAGCCAAAAAAGCGGAGGGTAAAGAGGAAAAAAAGGAGGACAAGGAGAAGAAATAAGAAGGATTTTTAGTTTGGAAAAGTTTAAGAAAAACAGGAGGAAACTATGGCAAAGATAATAGGAATAGACCTTGGAACATCTAACACAGCGGCGGCAATAATGGAAGGAGGGAAGATAACGATAATACCTTCCGCCGAAGGAACCACTCTTGGAGGTAAAGCTTTTCCTTCCTATGTGGCTTTTACAAAAGACGGACAGCTGCTGGTTGGGGAACCCGCGCGCAGACAGGCGGTAGCCAATCCCGAGGGGACTGTTTCTGCTTTTAAGAGAAAGATGGGCACCAATCATAAGTATATGATAAATGGAAAGGAATTTACTCCTCAGCAGCTTTCTGCTTTCCTGCTTCAGAAAGTGAAAAAGGACGCTGAGTCTTTTTTGGGGGACAAGGTTGAAAAGGCAGTTATAACCGTTCCCGCTTATTTTAACGACAATCAAAGACAGGCGACGAAGGACGCCGGAACAATTGCCGGACTTGAGGTAATAAGGTTGGTAAATGAACCAACGGCTGCGGCGTTGGCTTTTGGCCTGGACAAGGAAGGCAGGGACCAGAAGATATTGGTATTTGACCTGGGTGGCGGCACGCTGGATGTGACTGTGATGGAATTGGGGAAGGAAGGCACTTTTGATGTGCTTTCTACTTCGGGTGATACGCAGCTTGGCGGAACAGATATGGACAATGCCTTAATAGATTATATCACTGAGGAGTTCCGAAAAGATACCGGCATAGACCTTAAAAAGGACCATACCGCGATGCAAAGAGTAAGAGAAGCGGCTGAAAAGGCGAAAATAGAGTTGTCCACTGTGATGGAAACCGAGATAAATTTGCCTTTTATATCGGCGGATAGCGCCGGTCCGAAGCATTTGACAATGAAGTTTTCAAGAGCCAAACTGGAATCGTTGGTTGAGCATATAGTTAAAAAATGTCAGAAGTCGATAGACACCGCGCTTGCGGACGCCAGGTTAAAAACCTCCGATATCAATAGGGTGATTCTGGTGGGCGGACCTACCAGGATGCCTATAGTTCAACGTTTTGTCGAAGGTTATGTGGGCAAGATAGAAAGGGGCATAGACCCCATGGAATGCGTCTCTTCCGGAGCGGCTGTTCAGGCAGCTGTGCTCACCGGCGAGGTAAAGGATGTTCTTCTTTTGGATGTTACTCCGCTTTCGCTTGGCATAGAAACTTTGGGTGGGGTGATGACCAAACTTATAGAAAAGAACACCACCATACCGGTTAAAAAGACTCAGATATTCTCAACTGCCGCGGATAATCAACCCGCTGTGACAGTAAACGTCCTTCAGGGAGAAAGAGCGATGGCAAAAGATAATGTGCCGCTTGGGAAGTTTGACCTTGACGGCATACCTCCCGCTCCAAGAGGCGTTCCGCAGATAGAGGTTACTTTCGACATAGACGCCAATGGTATACTGCAGGTTTCGGCTAAGGATCTTGGAACCGGAAGGGCCCAGCATATAACCATAAAAGCGCCCAACAAGCTTTCAAAAGAGGAAATTGACAAGTATGTCAAGGAAGCGGAAGCATACGCCGAACAGGATAGAAAGTACAAGGAGAAAGTTGAGGCAAAAAACGAGGCGGACAGTCTGCTTTACGCCACCGAAAAAGCTCTAAGAGAACACGGGGATAAAATTTCTCAGGATGAGCGGCTTCAAATAGAAAGGGCAGTGAATGAACTTAAGGATGCCTTAAAAAGCGAAGATGTGGATAAGATAAAATCGGCCAAGGACAATCTTGTCAGGGCTTCTCAAAAATTGGGAGAGGCGGTTTATAAAGCTACCCAGCAGGCCCAACAGCAGGCGCAGAAAGGGGCCCAGGGACAGGCATCTTCCTCCGGTAAGAAGGAAGATGAAGTGGTGGACGCTGAGGTTGTAGACGACGGAAACAAAAAGTAAATACTACGTTCCACTCATTTGGACAGCGGAGTTGCGATACTTTTTGTCTGAATGTGGGAGTAGGAAAAGAATAAGCGGGATACCCCCCGCCTTTTAATGCCCGGATAGTTTTATTTTTAAGCGCGCCTGGTTAAGCGTTATGGACTATTACAGAATTTTGGGAATACCGCGGAATGCGACCGAGGCGGAGATAAAATCCGCTTTCAGAAAACTTGCTTTAAAATATCACCCTGACAGAAATCCGGGAAATAAAGAAGCGGAAATCAAGTTCAAAGAAGTAAACGAGGCATACGCTGTCCTCTCAAAGCCGGATAAGCGCAGGATATACGATCAATATGGTTATGAGGGTTTGAGAAACGGTGGATTCAGCGGTTTTGAGGATATTGATTTGGGCGATATTTTCGGCGATATATTTGATAATTTTTTCGGCGGTTCCGTTTGGGGCGAACGGAGGAGGAAATCAAGGAGAGGCGGTGATTTGAAAGAGAGCGTGGAGATAACCTTAGAAGATGCTTTCCATGGAGTGAAAATTCCTTTGAAATTTTCAAGAGCCCAGACATGTTCGGTATGTGGTGGGAGCGGCGCCAGGCCCGGAAGCGGAAGGAACACCTGTCCAACCTGCCGCGGCAGCGGAAGGGTCCAGTATTCCCAGGGTTTTTTTTCATTTTCACAGACTTGTCCCGACTGTCGGGGGGAAGGAGAGGTGATTTCGTCTCCCTGCAAGCAGTGCAGGGGAGGTGGAAGAGAGAAAAAGGAAGTTGTTTTAAATATAAAAATTCCTCCTGGAGTGGACAATGACTCGCTTTTAAGAGTTTCCGGGGCGGGCGACGCAGGTATAAAAGGAGGGAGAAACGGAGACCTCTACGTTCAGGTGAGAATAAAGCATCATCCTCATTTTGAAAGGGAAGATGCGGATTTAGTTTATGTGTCAAGTTTGAATGTTGCACAGGCGACTCTCGGCGCTGAAATAAAGATTCCTCTTATAGAAGGCGGAAAAACCGTTTTAAGTATTCCAGCCGGCACGCAACATGGAAGTGTATTCCGTCTTCCTCATAAGGGTATGCCTGTGGCGGGGCAGAAAAAGAGGGGGGATATGCTTGTAAGGGTGCGCGTTGAAATCCCAAGAAAATTGAGCGGAAGGGAAAGACAGATTTTCATGGATTTGCTTGCGTTATGGGGAAAGGATAATGGGGACGCCCCGGAAAAAAAGAAAAAGGGCGGTTTATTCCGAAAAGTCTTTACCTTACTCTAATATGTCCCAATATTATGTCAGGCCGTCGGAAATTAAAAACGGTGAATTTGTTTTAAGTTTGGATGAAAGTTATCACGCTATTTGTGTGGCAAGGCATGCCATAGGTGAAGAAATAAAGATATTTGATGGAGCGGGGAACAGATATATAGGTGAAATAAAAAGCGTAGAAAATCAAATTCTTAAAGGCCTGTCTCTTATACACATCTGACGCTGCCGACGAATTAGACGGTGTAGATCTCGGTGGTCGCCGTATCAT
>CALEIX010000290.1 GCA_937898825.1 uncultured Elusimicrobia bacterium
ACAGAAAACCGCTCTGGTTGATAACAAGAAAAAACGCGCATAAAGCAAGCATGTGCTTGTAGATGATTCTCGGTGTCATAACTCCGACGGCAGCGCTTATAGCTATAATGGACGGAAAAAGATAGGAAGGGTTTTTCTCAAAAAAGAAGGAAAAGAAAATGGAAGGAAGAAAAACCCAGATCAATACGGGTTTTCTTCCATCGTAAGGATTAAACACAGCCAGATACATCCAGAGAAGGCACACGATTCCTATCAGAAACATTATTATATGCATGGAATTTAAAGCGGCGGGAAAAAACCAGAAAAAGTTTTTCACCGAAAAACCGGTGTAAGGAATTAACTTCCCGCCAATAAAAGAATAAGAAAGAAAATAATAAAACCCATTTTTCACATACCACAAACCCGCAAAAACAATCAAAAATAAAAATCCCCCCAGAATTCTTTCTCTCTCAAATGAAATGATGTAGGAAAGAAAAGGCACAAGAGGCGGAAGACAATAAAAAATGAAAAATTTGTGGCTCATTAACCCGCATGCCGTAAATACTCCGAAAAAAAAGCCCGAAAATCTCCTCTTTTCAAAGGAATGTGACAGGATAAAAACCGTGTATGCGGCGCAGGCAAAAGCGACTGCCGCTATCATCGGATCTGGTTTGCGAAGCAAATCCAAAACAAACGGAAGGGCGCCCGCAAAAGCTGCCGCGATCCACCCTGATTCCACCTTGCGCCCCTTCACAAGAGAATAAAGGGAAAAAGCAATGATTGAAAAATATAAAGTATTCACGCAAAACATCGCAAATTTCAAAGAGCCCGAAATTTTAAGGAATGGAATGTAGGTGAGATAATAAAGAGGCGGCGCAAATTTTTTTATTCCGGCAGAATACGGACTCATTAAAACCGCAAAATCCCCTCCTGAAATGCTTGAATACAACTTCTTGATAATCTCCACATGAACTATGTCAGAGGGGACAAAAGCAAATTTCTGAAAAGCAAGCCACAGAGCAAGCATTACAGCCTCGGCGAGTATGATAATCCCCAAACCTATTACGGGACGCTGCGATTTCCTCTCAACCTTCGGTTTTTCTTCGTCAAAAAGCACTCTTTCCAGCGCATAACGAGTGGCGACGAATTTTTTCTTTAAACTTATTTTTTCTTCTTGATTTCCTTCACTCATTTCCTTCTTATCCTTTTATATACCATCTTAATCCTTCTCGTGTATGTTTTCTCGTTGGACGGATCGTTTTCCAAAGCGATTTTATAAGAGGTGAGGGCGCATTCATAATCTTTTTCCGTATAGCATATATCCCCTTTTAAGAGGGAGGCAAGCGCAAAATGGGACGATAATTCCAGGGCTTTTTCACACATCTCTTGCGCCTTTTCATAAACCTTGAGTCTATACCAGCAAAGGCCGGCCCAATAATGATATATTGGATTTGTGGATTTCAACTTGCCAGCTCTGGAAAAATCTTCCGCTGCATGCTTGAAATCTTTTAACCTGTAATGCATTTTTCCTCTCTCAAAATAAGCGAGGGGAAGATTTTCATTGAGCTTAATCAGGGCATTTAAATCCTCAAGGGCATAAAACGGTTTTTGAAAATGAGAATAAACAAGTGAACGGTAGTAATAAGCAAGCAGTAACTTGTGATTTAATTCAATAGATTTTGTGAAATCTTCAAGAGCCTTCGCCATATCTCCTTTTTTATAGTAAATTATGCCTCTGTTCAAATATGCGTGCGGATAATCCGGTCTCACTTTCACCGCCTTGTTCAAATAATAAAGCGCTTTCCTGTAAAACCTCAAATCCATGTATATACCGGCAAGATTGGTATAAGAAGGCATATATTCCGGGGCGACCCTGACCGCCCTTTCAAAATCCTGCTCAGCTTTCATCCTATCTTTTAAACGTTCGTAAGTAAGTCCCCTTGAATTAAGCGCTTCGGGAAAATTGGGCCTGGCTAAAATAGCCCTGTTATACATTTCTATAGCCTGAAGATACTTTCCCTCAAGATGATATTGGTTGCCTTTTTTGAAATAATACTCCGGGCTCCTCCAGCAGCCAAAAAGAAGAACAACCGCAAGCAATGGAATAATTTTCTTCATCCTCTGCCCCCTCTTCGCAATTTTGGGAAAAGCGAGAAAATAAGAATCAGCAAAGCGCCGATTGTTATAAAAAAATCGGCCGCATTGAAGACTGCCGGGAAAAAAGCCAGGTCCACAAAGTCTATCACATACCCGTGCGCAATTCTGTCATAAAGATTGCCCAGCGCTCCACCGACAATCAAGGAAAGCGCAAGATACACATAAATGCTGCCTTCGGAAATTTTCCTTCTTAAAATTATAATGACGGCAACAAGAACAGCACTAATAACAATAAAAACAGAATTCATATTTTGAAACATGCCAAAGGAAATACCGGTGTTTTGAATATAGGTGAGTTGTATAACTCCAAGAAGATTCACCGGGTTTGAAGAAAAGTGAGACAAGGCGTAAGACTTAAATAGCCTGTCAATCACAAAAACAGACAGCATTAAAAGCGGGAAAAGAATTTTAAATCTCGCCGGAAAATTCTTTACCATTTCCCTCAAGACAAAACTCCCCTGTTCTTTTTTGCCTTTAAAACAGCAACGCATCGAGCGCATAAATCCTGTCTCTTATACACATCTCCGAGCCCACGAGACCTCTCTACATCTCGTATACCGTCTTCTGCTTGAAAAAAAAAAA
>CALEIX010000291.1 GCA_937898825.1 uncultured Elusimicrobia bacterium
ATATAATGAAATTGGATATTTCGATGTTTTCGCCGTGGATGATTAGAGAAAAGACGAATGTGTATATTTACTCTTCCAAAAAAACCTATTTGAAAGGGGAATTCAAGCCTCCTTCGTGGTCCAAGGGGCTGGCGATATTAAAGAAAAAAGCGGTTGTGGTATATGACAGCGGAGACATAGAAAAACTGAGGGCGGTTATAAGCCATGAGCTGACGCATCTGTATTTTGAAACCTTTTTTTCCGAAAAATTTAAAATTCCGCCAAAGTGGCTTAACGAAGGACTGGCGGTTATGATAGAGGACAGGTCCTACGGGAAAGGGCCATGGGATTCTGCTTTGAAATTCGTTTCCGGGAAGCGGTATATGTCGTTTTCTAAATTTTTTAAGTCGGATTTGAATAAGATGAAAAGCAAGCAGGTTATCGGGGATTGGTATTTGCAGTCTTTCGGAATTGTCAGGTACCTTTTTGGCGCTAATAAACGTTTGCAGTTTAAGTATTTTTGCGATTTAACCAGAAAGGGCGAAAAGCTTGAAAATGCTTTATGGAAAGCATATAGAATAAGAAATTTACGCGATTTTGAAAATAAATGGCGCAAGTGGCGGCGCAAGTATTCTTTGGAAGGTGAGGAAAGACTTGACAATAAGTTTAAATTCAAGCCGTTCAAACTCTCGTCGCCTTCCTTTCGTCCATTTAAGAAGCTGAAAAGGAAGCGATAGATGAACGATAATAGTCGCGGTCAGTTCAAGGATATGCGAATTATCAAAATAGGCGGAAGCATTATAACCGACAAAAACAGGTTCCAGGCGTGCGATATAGCAAATATAAGGAAAATTGGTTCGGCATTGTCAAAGGTGAAAAACCCTTTCATTATTGTTCACGGAACAGGTGGGTTCGGAAAGATTCCGGCGCTTAAATACAGGTATGTTGATGGCGAAGTGCGTCCTGGGCTTGTGCCATGCGCAAGAATAAAGGCGGGAGTTTTAAAACTTCATTCGGTCCTTATTTCCGAATTTTCCCGGAAGGGACTTGATGTCGTCGGCTTTAGAGCCGATTCCATGGCAGAGGTTTCGGGTTCTCTCATCAAAAAAATGCGTAAGGATTTTTTGATTAAGTGGCTCAGAATGGGGTTTATCCCCGTAGTTTGCGGCGATATGGTATGCGATGAAAAAAAAGGTTTAAGCATTTGTTCAAGTGATCGGGTTGCGGCGCATCTTGCGGCTTTATTTAAAGCGAAGGAGTTGATTTTTTTAACTGATGTCGACGGCATTTTTGATGAAAAAGGAAGGGTATTTGCCGAAATCAGTAAGAAAGAACTTGGAAAGTTTGTCCAACGTCTTCCCAAAAGCCCGATGGACGTTTCAGGGGGAATGCGGGGAAAAATTGAGGCGTTGCTCCCTTATATTCATTGCTCTTTTGTTGTTAGAATCATAAATGGTTTAAAAAAAGAAAGTCTTGAATCACTCTTCAAAGGTGTTTCCAGGGGCACATTAATACGAGGAAAAAGGATAAGGGATGAAGGATAAGGGATAAAGGATAAAGGATAAAGGATGAAGGATGAAGGATAAGGGATAAAGGATGAAGGATAAGGGATAAAGGATGAAGGATAAAGACTGTCTCTTATACACATCTGACGCTGCCGACGAATTAGACGGTGTAGATCTCGGTGGTCGCCGTA
>CALEIX010000292.1 GCA_937898825.1 uncultured Elusimicrobia bacterium
GACCAAATATGGCTTTCCCTATAAGGGCAGGTTACTTTTGGGCTACAACTTCGTTGTTCGTCATTCACATATCACAAGGATATGCTCATTTCTCACGCCTTGTTTCGCTCCAAAATTAACTCTGCCAAACTATCAAATATTTATTGGACAGAGCACAGTAGGTCTTTAATTAAATTTGGTTTTTGCAGAGGAATGGAGTGAAAATCTCCGACTGCCCCGCAACGGTGATTGGCAGAATATTTTCGCCATAAGTCCGGTCGACTGCAATATCCTTCCCCTGTTGGGGATAAGGATGTTCTCCGAGGGGAGATTTCAACCCGCCCTTTGGAGGCGGGTTTTTTTATTGAATGTAATGGAGAAAAGATGCGTTTTTTGATTTTTGTCTTTACTTTCTTTCTTTCTTTGAATTCTTTCGCGAAGGGCTTAAGGATAATATCCTTAATGCCTTCTTACACTGAGATTATTTTTGCACTTGGAATGGGAGCAAATCTCGTGGGAATTTCCAATTATTGCGATTATCCTCCCGCGACTGAGAAAATAGAGAAAGTGGGAGATTATCTGCGTCCGAATTTGGAAAAGATTTATTCCCTTAAACCAGATATTGTATTTGTTTCCGAATGGAAAGATTCAGTGTTTTTGAAGAATCTGGAAAAACTTGGCATAAAAACTGTTCAAATAAAAAATGAGAAAAGCGTGGAAGATATTTTTAGAACCATAGAAATTATCTCTTTTCAAATAAAAAAGGGAGAAGAAGGCTTGAATTTGATAGAAAAAATGCGTCGAAAAATTAAATCCTTTGACGAAAACAAAGGCAAAAAATCACTTTATATCGAAATTGATAGAGGACAATGGACGGTGGGAAAGGAATCTTTCATAAATGACATAGTTTCCAGGGCGCAAGGAGAAAACATTTTCGCTGATGTGACCGCAGGTTATTTTCAGGTTCCATGGGAAATGGTGGTTGAGAGAAATCCGGACATAGTCATTTTATTCAGGGAAAGCAAAAGCGAATTTCTTAAACGTCCTCTGGCGAAAAAAATTAAAGCGGCAAAAAACGGGAAGATAATAACTGATATAGATATCGATTGCCTTTCTCGTCCTTCTCCGCGGGTCCTGGATATGATTGACGTTCTCAGAAAAAAATTTTATGACAAAAAAGATTAGCGTGTTAGTTTTTACCCTGCTTGTCATTGTTTTTGCGGCGTCTCTGTTTATCGGACCTGCTGCGAGCAGCCGGGATATCGTTTTGAATCTTCGTTTCCCCCGTGTTTTTCAGGGAGTGATAGTCGGCTCTGCCCTTGCATGTGCGGGGGTAATATTTCAGGGGGTTTTGAAAAATCCATTGGCCGATCCTTACATTTTGGGCACGTCTTCCGGCGCGTTGCTTGGCGTTGTCATTTTTCAGATATCGGGTTTGAAAAATCCTTTCCTGTTTTATACATCTGTGTTTTTTTTCGCTTTGCTGGCGACTTTGACCAGTTATTTTATAGCCAGATATAGAGGCAGGGTGGGAAATGTGGATTTGATTTTGTCCGGAGTGATAGTGAGCGCTTTTCTGGGAGCTGTGATACTTTTCTTCCTTTGTTTGTCGCAGGAAAATGCTCTTAATATTCTTTTTTTCATGATGGGAGGGCTTTATGAAACGGACAAAACTGTTCTTTTAATAGTTCTGATTTTGGTCTCAGGAGGTATTTCGCTGATTTTGCCTCTTTCAAGGTATCTGGATATTTTTGCGGTCGGCGAGGAGAAAGCTGGTATTTTGGGGATAAATACCGAAAAGTACAAATTTATTTTTCTAGTGGTGGCATCGGGAATAACCTCTTTTGTGGTCGCAATTTCCGGAACAATCGGTTTCATCGGGCTTATCGTTCCGCATTTGGCAAGGGCTCTTATAGGGCCCAAACATTTTTCGCTTATTATAT
>CALEIX010000293.1 GCA_937898825.1 uncultured Elusimicrobia bacterium
ATGATACGGCGACCACCGAGATCTACACCGTCTAATTCGTCGGCAGCGTCAGATGTGTATAAGAGACAGCTCCACAATCTTGGCGCCCAATCCCTCATTTTTTTGACGCCACTCCTTTCCCTTATAATAGATTCGAAAAAAACGGAAAGATTTGTGAAACTTCTTGAAAATCCAAAAGCGGTTGATTTCTTAATAGAACATCTTAATGGAGAAAACGATGGAAAACAAAGACCTTAATGTCATTATTGCCACAGATTGCGGAAGCACCACCACAAAAGCCATTCTTATAGAAAAAAAAGACGGGGTTTACAGACAAACATTCAGGGGAGAAGCCCCGACCACTGTGGAAGCCCCGTTTGAGGATGTGACAAAAGGAGTTTTAAACGCCATAACCGAGGTGGAAGAACTTTCCGGCAGAAAGATTCTTGACGGCGAGAAAATTATAATACCCGGCAAGGGAAAAACAGGCGCTGACATATACGTGTCCACAAGCAGCGCCGGCGGGGGACTGCAGATGATGGTTGCAGGGGCAGTCAAATCCATGACTGGAGAGTCCGCTCAGAGGTGCGCTCTCGGCGCGGGAGCCATCGTCATGGACGTTCTCGCTTCTAATGACCAGAGGGCCGACCATGAAAAAATAGAAAGAATACGGCAATTAAGACCCGACATGATACTTCTTTCAGGAGGAACTGACGGCGGAACGGTAACCCACGTAGTTGAACTTGCCCAGTTTATAAAAGCAGCAAATCCCCGTCCAAGACTCGGCGCCTCATATAAACTGCCTATCATCTACGCCGGCAACAACAAGGCCCGGAATCAGATAAGCGAAATTCTCGCGGATAAAACCGCTCTCATCACGACAGAGAATATACGCCCTACTCTTGAAAAAGAAAATTTAATTCCGGCACGCCATAAAATCCACGATATATTTCTGGAACATGTCATGCAGCAGGCCCCAGGATATCCAAAACTTATGAAAATGGTATGTGCCCCCATAATGCCCACTCCGGCGGCGGTCGGACTCATGACGGAAAAGTTCGCCAAAGCCAATAATTACAACGTGGTGGCGGTGGATATAGGCGGAGCAACGACTGATGTGTTTTCCGTGTTCTCCGGAGTTTTCAACAGGACAGTGAGTGCAAACCTCGGCATGAGTTATTCCATATCAAATGTGATGGCTGAAGCCGGATTAAGCAATATCATACGGTGGCTGCCTTTCGACATTGACGAGCAGGATTTGAGAAATAGACTTAAAAACAAAATGATAAGACCCACAACCATTCCGCAAACCATTGAAAGTCTGCAGGTTGAACATGCCGTCGCCAGAGAAGCTCTGAGACTGGCATTCGAGCAGCACAAGTCCCTCGCGGTGGGGCTCAAAGGGATTCAGCAGGAACGCTCCATTTCAGATGCTTTTGAACAAAGCGCAAGCGGTCAGTCTCTCATAGACTTGATGGCACTAAATTATATCATCGGCTCGGGGGGAATCCTGGCGCATTCGCCCAGGCGAACTCAGTCTATGATGCTGATGATTGATGCCTATCAGCCGGAAGGCGTAACTTATATAGCCGTAGATTCCATTTTCATGATGCCGCATTTAGGCGTTCTCTCCACCATAAGCGAAAAGGCGTCCCTCGACGTTTTTTACAATGACTGCCTTGTAAAAATCGGCACATGCGTATCTCCCAAAGGCATCGCGAAGGAAGGACAGATGGTGGCGGAATGGGAGATAATCTCCGAAGATGGCAAGAAACATTCCGGAGATTTGCATTTCGGAGAAATAATACGAATCCCGATGGAAACAAACGGCAGGATAGTCATAAAACCGCAAAAAAATTTTGACGCAGGTTCCGGAAGAGGCAATAAACACTCGGCAAAGGTGGAGGGGGGAATCGTAGGTGTTGTTTTGGACGGAAGGGGACGACCTTTGGAATTGCCTAAATCAAAAAAGAAACGGATTGAAAATCTAAGTAAATGGTATAAATCCATGGATATGTATCCGGTATAATCGGAGGAAAATATGGCTCATGCATACACGCCCGGTCTCAAAGTGGTTCCCTGCACTTTAATAAGGAAAAAAAGGGTTCTTCCCATCCCGGGGAGAGTTTTGACGGAAAAAGGAAAAGAGGTGGACGCTCTGGACGTCATAGCGGAAACTGAACTGCCGGGAAAAGTTTATCCGGTAAATATAGCCAACAGAATGAGCATAACCCCGGACGAAGTTAAAAATTTTATGCTTAAAAAGCCCGGGGACCCGGTTAAAAAAGGGGAAATCATTGCGGAAAACAAGCCTTTTATCTCCTGGTTCAAAACCACTGTGGAATCTCCTGTGACCGGAACTCTGGACTCTGTGTCCGAAATTACCGGACAGGCTCTCTTCAGGGAACCGCCCAAAATTCTTCCTTTGAAAGCCTATATCAAAGGCAGGGTAGTGGAAGTGCTACCTGATTTTGGAGCCACCATAGAATGCGAGGGGACTTTTATTCAGGGCATATTCGGCATAGGCGGGGAAACAAACGGGGAAATTGCCATGGGCGTGGAAAGCCCCGACGAAGAACTTCTGCCGGAAGACATAAAGCCAGAACACAAGGGCAAGATAGTCATCGGCGGAAAGCACGCTGGTCTTGCTGTGATAAAAAAAGCGATAGAAACCGGAGTCAACGCGATAATAGTCGGAGGAATCCACGATAAAGACCTGAGACAGATACTGGGCTATGACATAGGCGTGGCTGTCACAGGCACGGAAAAGATTGGGGTCACTCTGATTTTGACGGAAGGCTTCGGTCTCATACCTATGGCGGATTACACTTTCAAGCTCATTCGCGACAGGGAAGGGGAAAAAGCATCCGTTTCAGGAGCTACGCAAATTCGGGCCGGCGTAATGCGTCCAGAAATAATTGTGCCGGGCTTTCCTAAAACCGCCAAAGAATGCAAGAAGGATGTCGGCAGAGGCTGGATTGAGGTTGGAGATCCGGTAAGAGTAATAAGAGAGCCGCATTTCGGGGTGCTGGGAGAAGTGAGCGCTCTCCCGCCCGAACTGGTGAAAATAGGCTCGGGAAGTAAAGTAAGGGTTCTAGAAGTTACTCTGCCAAACAAGCAAAAAATCATTGTGCCAAGAGCTAATATAGAGGTCCTGGAAAAATGAAAAAGGCATTTGCCTTTCCAGGGGTTTGCAAAAAAATATAAAAATATCTGTGTGGTGGGCGATGATGCCCAGAGCATCTATTCTTTCAGGGGAGCAAGGATTGAGAATATACTTAACTTTCAGCACGATTATAAGGGCTATAAATTATTTAAACTTGAACAAAATTACAGGTCCACAAAAAACATTATTGATGCAGCCAACAGCCTGATATCCAAAAATAAAGATCAGATCAGTAAAAAGGTCTGGTCAGGAAATGAACAGGGCGAAAAGATCATTCTTATGAGAGCT
>CALEIX010000294.1 GCA_937898825.1 uncultured Elusimicrobia bacterium
AAATTCGGAAGCGGAACATGCTTTCTGTCTTCGTTCCGGACCCCGCAAGGCGACGCCAATCTTCGCCTTTATTCTTTTTTTGCCATTTTCCCGAAGATGCTTCACGGAAGGAACGGTTCCCTGGGTCTTCTTGCTTCATATCGGCAAAATCCTTCTTTCAGCAGGGAGAAGAAACTTCAGCTTGGCTATGGAACCTGGCATATGATTTCCTCTTCTTATGGCGTTTTTGATTTCGGCGTAAATGTCAAGGTGCTGACTCTTGAATCCATACCTTCGGCGCAGTCTCAGACGAATATTGCCATAGATTTTGGGGCTATTCTCCGCCTTGAGGATGCAAAAACTTTGGGACTCTCTTTTTTGAATGTGAACAATCCGTCTTTTGATGTGATTGATTTCAGGGACAAGGCGCCCCTCGTTCTTAAAATTGGGTACAAGGAAGAAATGGAAGACTACGCGTTAAGTCTGGATTTCTCAAGGCGCTCATCTTCCTCCTTTTCTAACCGAACCTACAGCTTAAATTCCGGATTTGAGTATTACTGGAAACTTCCCAAAAAAGGGCGTTTGGCGTCTTATTCGGGGCTTAACCTTGGTGACAATTCATCCACGTTGAGTCTTGGAGCAGGTTACAATGTCTCTGCCGGAAAAATATCTTATTCGTTTCAAATTCCGCTTACAAGGTCAATAAAGGTCGGGCATTCAATCACTCTTAATATGCGCTTTGGCGCTGTGGATATAGAATCTGAGTATGAAAAAATGATAAGGCAGGAGGTAAAGTACAGGAAGGATTTGCTCAAAGCTCTGGATGAATCAGCTAGAAGGGAAATGATACTGAGAGATGAAATTGATTCTCTCAGAAAAGAGACTGAAGAATTGAAAATTTTGCTGGGAAAGAAAGAGAGGGAAAAAAACAAGGAGCTGGCGGCGAGAAAAAAACTTGAAAACGTGGTTCGCAGGCAGCATGAAGCGCAAAAACGGTTAAAGGAACTTGAGGAGAGGAGAAGAAGGAACAAACTGAATCAGTTGAGATTTTCATTTAGCCGGGATTTTGAAAATTACCTCCGCCTGAAATCTTCTTCTCCAGGAAAAAATGTTTTGCGTGGCATGCTTGAAAGGATAATCCGGGAATACCAGGGGGAGGGTATCGACATAAGTCGCGCCACAATTGAGTTACAGAAAATTATAAAAGAACGGTAAAAGTTTGGGAATCTAAGCCGGAGTTAGATTGCCGTAACGTTTTATTAACATTTTTTCTATGTGTCTTTAATATTCCGTTGATAAACTAATACTACCGCACTTATATTATGGAAGATTCTGAATTAAACAGAAGATTGGATGAAGTTTGGATGAGAGTCAGCGGAAAACCGCTGAGGGATATGAGATTTATCCTGCCGAAAGATGTGCGCCAATCAAATCTTGAAACCATGCAATTTCTAAAGAGCAATTTCACTAAAGCCGAAAATGAATGGAAGCAGCTTCTTGAGGCTAAGGAAAGGACCATAGCGGATTTAACGGCTCAGCTGGATGAGATGAAAGTGCATTTGAAAGAGTTGAAGCAACATTACAAGGAAGCGCGCGAAAAACTGGTAAATATTGAACTTCAAACTGCTCTCAAGCTTGAAGAAAGCCACAACCTGATAAAGCAGCAGAAGAAAAACCACAATAAAGAGGTACGGCTGCTGAAGGAGATTCTTGAAAAAAGCAAGTTTGAAATAACTGATTTAAATGGAAAGATTGATAAACTTGGCAGAGATAAAGAACTCCTTGAAAATCATCTTCGCGCCGAAGAGGAAAAGCATTCTAAAACCCGGGAGGTTTTGCTGAATCTGGAAAATAAAATTGACGAATCAAAAAAAGCAGTAGAAGAAACTTTTGGGGAACTTCTTAGCGAGCGAAGGGCCCACTCTGAAACCCAAAAACGGTCCGCTGAGTTTGAAAAAAAGATTAAGGCGCTTGAAGATGAAATAAAATCGGTGCGCGAAAACTGGAACGCCGAGAGGAAAGAATGGCGTGAGCTCTGGGAACGGGAAAGAAGCGTATGGGAAACCCACAGGCATGAATTCGCCCTGTGGGAGGAAAAACTGAGGAAGGAAAGGGAATTGTGGTCAGAACGGATAAAAAAGGAGGAGCAGAAGGACATAGAGTACGCGGCGCGTCTTGGCAATCTTCTCAAAGAAACCTCCGCATGGTCCGAAAAAGTGACGCAGATTCTCAAACTCTATGCTTTAAAAGGGGTGGAACTTCCCAGGGTTTTTGTGTCGGCGTCCGCCAGGGGCATTTCAGCCAGAGCCAGAAAAACCCTTTCCAGGATAGCATGTGTTTCCATGGCGACTCTCGTCGCTTTTGCCGGGCTTGGATACTGGGTTTATGATTATCGTTCCAAAGTCCATTTCAAACTTTTGAGCCAATATCCCCTCACTCTGAAAAATCCGACTTCAATATCGTCTTCGAAGGAAGGTCTGTGGATTTCAGACTGGCGCGGCGGGATTTTCTTGAGAGATAAGAAGGATTTCGCCCTTTTGAGAAAAATAGAGAATCAAACTGTAACATTCCGTCCCCAGGATATAGACGCCGCTGGCGAGTATATCTGGGTTCTGGATATGGCGCAGCTTAGATTTGTCAAAAAAGAGAACAGATTCGGCAATGAGATTTATTCCCTCAAGACCCCGGGCCCCGCGCCTCAGGTCATTGCTTTTGACGGCTTTAATCTATGGTCGTTCGACGCCTCAACCTCTCTTTTTTACAGGTATTCAATAGACCCCCTGGCGGGTGTGGAAGCGAGTTTTAAAATAAAGGGAATAAAAACTGTTTCCAAAATGCAGTGGCTGAAAAACCAGTTGTGGATTTTGTCGGAAAATTACCTTGTAAGATATGGGTTCGAAGGAAATGCTTTCAGAAAAATTTCGTCACAGAAGCTTTCAACAAAGGTAAAATCTTTTGTTGTTTCTGAAAAGCAAATATGGTTTTTGTCTGAAAAAGATAACGGCAAATCCTTTGAAATAAGGAAATATAAGTTAAAGCTCTTTAAATAATGAGGGAATGGAAAGATTAAAAAGGCAAAAAGCAAAGAGGGAACGAATAATAAGGTTGGGCGGCGATGTTATTTGTTATAATATGGTGAAAACCTGATTTTACGATAATAAGAAAGCCTATTTTTTAGAGAGGTTTGGTTATGAAAAAAATATTGATAATTGTATTTTTTATTATGAGCGGGATTTCTTTTTTGAATGCCCAGCAATTATTTGTTTCCCAAATACATGTCGGAGATGGAGGCGGAACTTTTTGCAATGGCGGAGTTGTGGGCAATCCGAGAGATTTTGTATGCGGTGTCACGCCAGGGTTGGACGCCTGCGACCAGCCGGGAGAGGACCCCTGGACATATTCTTCAAGAATAGAGTTTGAAAGGGCTATAGGCCAATATCCCGGCGCCTGCCTTGCCCTTTGCGCCACCATATCCTGCGTCAGGCCCGATACAACCGTCGCTTTTGGAATAGACGAACTTACGTTTGAAATATTCAAATTCGGTTCAGGCTCAAATCCCCTGGACCCTGCTTCAACCCCTCCGATAAGAACCATTTCGCTTTATAATATAGCTAACTGCGGCGGCAGCGACACTTCTCAGGTACTTGGGCCCTACTGCACGGCCTGGGACGGAACATATAACCTGGACGGTCAATTCGGCAAGACGAATGGACAATATGGTTTCAGAGCCAAGGTAAAGACAAATCAGGTAAGTCAAACAGCCGGCAATATATCAATAGAACAGACCTCGGCTTTTCCGGGGGAAAACCAAATTCCCATACAAATTGATGTGACTAATATCCATACTGTGCGCTCAAGTCCGACCGTGGTGGGAAAGATAACGGGAGTTGCGGCTCAGCCCTACAATATAATGTACAGGTTGAGTAAGGACGCCACAACCACGATAAAAATATATGCAGCTGACCAGGGGGGTGGGGGAATGGGCCTGGTCAGAACCCTTGTGGACCGTTTGCCGAGAGTGGGCGAGGGCACTCCAGACGGCACGCTTACCAACGGAGATTTCTGGGACGGAAGGAACGATAGTGGCGAACTTTTGCCGGCCGGTCTTTATTTGGTTGAAATAAACGCGGAAAGCCAGGACATGTGGGGAGGAACCGATTTGGCCTGGCCCGCCACGGTTCAGATAGGCCTTGACCCTCTTCAAATAACTGATATGGCTATAAAACCTCTGGGCGCCAGCGCCACCGATGTCGCGATTTTAAGTTATATGCTTACGGAAGATGCCACCGTGTACGTAGATATTTATCCCCCGGAAACGTATTTTGCGGATGTAAACTCCTTCCGCCCTCAGGGATACATAGGTGGCAGTCCGGTAAGTCCCTTGAAAACAATAGTTGAGCAAAAAGACAGAAGAAAAACCTTGTATACTTACTGGGACGCAAGGGATGAGAACGGGAATCCCGTCTGCGACGGCAATTATGTCTATTCAATATCCGCCGAACTTGTGTCCGGCAGTAATGTGATTCAAACGCGAAAAGCGCAGATAGGAGCCATACCCGTTTCAAGAGGACAGGTGCTTGCCTTTGTTAAACCTTCTTCCACCGTTATTGGTTCAACCCCTTCTGTGGCCGGGCTTAATCCTTTTTATTTTAAATACACGCCCTCAAGAGACACAATTGTGACCGCCAATATAAGGGATATGGACAACAATATTGTGAGAACCCTTGTGGATAGAGAAATCCGTTTTGCAAATTTTACCAACAAAGAAACGTGGGATGGGAGGGACGAAAACGGCAATTATGTTTCAAGCGGGACATATTTAATGGAACTCAGGACGGAAGATTCTTTTACCTGCGCTACTCAAAAAATATCCACTATAACAGTTCTCTTTCCAGTGAACATGTTCAGGGCTGTTGATGTGAAAACGCGTCCGCTTCTGGGCGGAACAAGTGACATGGCTTCGATAAGTTTCAATCTTTCACAAAGCATGTGGGTGGACTTTAAAATTTACGACCCCGAATATGTTACAGTAAAGCCTTCTGAGTGGCCGTGGAAAGGCGGAGATTACACAAATGACTCTTATATAATTTATCGCATACAGGGCGTCCGGCCGGGCAGATACAAAATAACCGAGTACTGGGACGGAAGAGACAAAAGCGGGCTTCTCGTTCCGGATGGAACGTACCCTTTCACCCTGGTCGCCCGCAGCACGACCGGAGTAAATACCATGTATATCACCGACAAAATTTACGGTTATATAGATGTAACAAGGGGCCAGATTGTCTTTAATTATTTTGACGTGGTGCCCAATATCCCTACAATGTATAATTCAAGCGACACACTTAAACTTCCTCCGTATGAAATCAGTTATCAGTTGTCCAGGCAGTCTTCTGTCACGGTTCAAATTGTTACCATCGACCCGTCGGCCCAGGTGGTGGCCAATATAGCGAACGGCGTAATCAGGGACGGAGACATCATTTACAAGGAGTACTGGGATGGAAGGTATGATAATAACGGAGACTATGTCCCCGAAGGGGCCTATAATGTGAGAATAGTGGCTCAGGACATTTCTTCCCAGCTGAGTTCCCTTTCCACCGTTCAGATGACCATAGATGTTTATCCCCTTGCGATTTACGATTTGGCTATAGTGCCTTTGACTCTTGAAAACTATGCGATGGTAACCTACCAGTTGTCTGAGCCGATGAAAGTGGCTATAAAAATCTATGAGCCCGGAACGAGTTTTGACAACGGCGGCAACGCTTATTGTCAATCCGGCGCCAATGACGCATGCCTGGTTAAGCGAATGGTGGGCGTAAGACCCGCAAGAACCCCTATTGAGGAATACTGGGACGGCACCGACCTCAGTTTGTCGAAGGTCCCGGACGGAAATTATGTCTTCGCCATTTACGGTTCCACGGATATGTCGGCGATAGATACCAGAACGGGGGATTTTTCAGACCCCGTGTTGCTTGCGGACGACATTACCACCGGGAATATTCCGGTTACCAAAGGCGGAACGGAAAACTTGTGCGCCGATTTTTCAGATAATGCTTTTTTCGCCCCCAATCCGTACACGGGAACGAGTGGATATTTTCAGTTGTATGCCCCGATTACAGGCAATATTTCGGTTAGAATCTATAATCTTGTCGGAGAGCTTGTCTATAAAGATTCCTTCGACAATGTGGCTGGAGACACGTATGTTTCAGACGGAAAATATTATTGGGCGAAAAAAAATTCAGCCGGCAGAAGCGTTGCGCGCGGAGTATATTTTGCAGTTTTGAGATTTGAAGCGAGCGAGGGGACAAAGGACATGTGTCAGGTGGTGAAAAAGATAC
>CALEIX010000295.1 GCA_937898825.1 uncultured Elusimicrobia bacterium
GGCGTCATTGACGAGTTTTTTCATCCTGAGCGCGCGCCTGACAACTTCTCCATGAGTGGCGAGCATTGAAAAAACGCTCGGCTCGCCGACGATATCGGGAACGGCGAGAAAGTAAATATGAAGCAGGTGACTGTCCAGCATTTCATAATCCAACAAAAGTTTTCTCAAGATTATGGTCTGCGGACTGGGAACAACGCCTAACGCTTCTTCCGCCGCCTGAATGGAACACAGAGAGTGACCGCAAGAGCAAATGCCACATATCCTGGAGGTTATATGTTGAGCCTCAAAAATTGACCTTCCTCTCAGCATGCCCTCAAAAAATCTCGGTGATTCAACAACCTGAAATTCGCATCTCTCGATTCTGCCCTCGCGCACGTTTATCAATATATTGCCATGCCCCTCCACACGCGTCAAATATTCAACATTCACAGTAAGGTCCCTATTCTCCATTATCCTCTTTCTCCCTGCATTTATTATACATATCAAACTTGTTTTTCATCAGACTGGCATCAAGATTGTATTTTGCGATAATATCTTTGGCGGCGTTTAGTGCGGGATTCGAAAGCATCCCGCGGCAACCGTAGCATATGTTCCCATTATTTACGCACCAGGCGTTGCAACCAGCTCTGGTCCATGGACCAAGGCATACCAGACCCTTTTCATAAAGACATTCATTTTCATTCAGTTTGCATTCTGAACAAACAGGTTTATCAGGCGCATCATAAGGAAGACCCCGCAAAATATTTTTTACCACCTCTATGAACTCCGGCGTGTAAACCGGGCATCCGTAAATCTTATAATCAACTTTCACAACTTGATGAACGGCTTTTGTTTTGGAACTCGGAAAAAATCGATAATCCCTACCGTAGACATATTTCCGGATTTCATCAAGATTGAAGGAATTTTTCATCCCGTTCACTCCTCCTATGGCGGCACAGGAGCCATAAGCCACGAGGATTTTGGAGCGAGATCTAATCTTTTTCACCCTTTCTTCCGCATGAGAGTCCGTTATGCTTCCTTCGATAAAAACTATGTCATAATGCCCGTCCCATTTTTCGCTCATAACCTCCCTGAATTCAACCAGGTCGACAACACCCAAAAGATCTAAAAGAGATTCCCCCATATTGGCCACCTGCAGCTGACACCCTTCGCAACAGGCGAAATCAAAAAAACCTACTTTGGGTTTATTCATTCTCTCCTCTTTTCTAAAGCCTTACTGCATCCTTAACTTCTTCATAGGTGAAAGTCGGTCCGTCCTTGCAGCAATAATAATTCTTGGGATGGTCTATCTGGCAGTGCCCGCATTTACCCATGCCGCATTTCATATGCCTTTCGAGAGAAAGCACTATCTTTTTTTCGCTAATATTTTTTTTCAGCAACTCTTTTATAACAAATCCATACATCACCGGCGGTCCTACGACAATCACATACGTGTTTTCAGTATCTATATGCACCCCGGGTATGAGGCTGGTTATCAGACCTATATTGCCTTTCCACTCCGGATCGGATTTGTCCACAGTGCAGGCAAATTTTATATCAGTCCTCTCCTGCCACGCTTCTATCTCGTGCTCAAAAAGAAGATCGCCAGGAGTCTTGCAGCCAAACAGAATAATTATCCTCCCATAGTCTTTCCTGTGGTCTATGGCGTAATTTATCATGGAACGCAAAGGAACTATTCCAAGCCCTCCCGCCACAAAAAACAAATCACTGCCGCGCATCTTCTTAATCGGAAAGGGTCTGCCAAATGGTCCTCTTATGCCGACATAATCGCCGATATGAAGCTTATGCATGCAGGCTGTTACTCTGCCGGTAGCCCGGACGCAAAGTTCAAAAGAACCTCTTTTTGTGGGAGATGAAGAAACTGAAAGCGGGATTTCACCCACGCCAAAAATTCCGACCTGAACGAATTGGCCGGGGCGGTGATTCAGTTCCCCGTCGTCGAGTTGAATGTCGAACCATTTTTCCGAAGGGGTGAAACTGTGAACATTTATAATTTTGCCCTTGCGAGTTCTCCAGCGAGATTTTTCAATTTCCCTTTTCATACATATCTCTTATCAGGCTTTTCAGAGTCTCTTTAAGGTCTATGCCTGCCATGCAAGTTCTGGTACACCTGCCGCAACCAGTGCAAAAGAACCTGTCATATTTGTCGTAGGAGTACTTAAACTTTCTGTAATCTGTCTCTTATACACATCTCCGAGCCCACGAGACCTCTCTACATCTCGTATGCCGTCTTCTGCTTG
>CALEIX010000296.1 GCA_937898825.1 uncultured Elusimicrobia bacterium
AGCTTTCAACCGATGAAGCGAAAAAAATGATGGAAGATTTGGCGTCATACGGAGCGCCCGTTCTGATTTTTTCGGGCGGAGAACCCTTAATGAGAAAAGATTTTTTTGAATTGGCGACTTACGCGGAAAAACTAGGAATGAGAACCGTTATTTCCACCAACGGCACGCTGATAACAAAAGAAGTCGCCAAAGGCCTTAAAAAAACGGGCCTGTCCTACGCTGGCATAAGCATTGACGGCATAAATGAAACAAATGATAAATTCAGGGGCGTTAAAGGCGCTTTTAAAATGGCGATTGCAGGAATAAGGAATTGTCGGGAAAACGGCTTGAAAGTGGGCCTGAGATTTACAATCAATAGAAGAAATGTTAAAGATATACCAGGCATCTTTGAACTGATGATTGAAGAGAAAATACAGCGCGTATGTTTTTACCATTTGGTTTATTCGGGCAGAGGTTCGGAACTGATAGAAGAAGACCTTTCAAATGAAGAGACGAGAAAAACGGTTGATTTAATAATTGATATGACCAGGGAATTAAACGAAAAGGGGTTAACAAAGGAAGTACTTACCGTTGACAATCACGCGGACGGGGTTTATCTTTATCTCAGGATGAAAAGGGAAAATAATCCGAGAGCGGAGGATGTCCTGAAACTCCTTAAAATGAACGGAGGAAATAGCGCGGGCATAGGCATCGGATGTATTTCATGGGATGGCAAAGTTTACGCGGACCAATTCTGGAGGAGCTATTCATTCGGGAATATAAGAGAAAGAAAATTCAGCGAGATATGGGAAGATATTTCGGATCCTTTAATGGCGAAATTAAAAAACAGAAAGCCGTATCTTAAAGGTAAATGCGCCAAATGCAAATGGCTTGACATATGCAATGGCAATTTCAGGGCGCGGGCCGAAGCCAAAACCGGCGATATTTGGCAACGGGACCCCGCTTGTTATCTTAACGACGCCGAAATAGGAATCGCAAAGAACGCGGAAACTTATTCGGGCTAATCCGCATAGCGTTTATTCTTTTGCGTAATCTGCGGTTTGTTATTTTTGCATAATTCGCGTATTTAAGGAGAATTATATGAGTTTTCCGATAAACAGAATGCGAAGATTGAGAAGAACGGAAATTTTAAGGAACATGTTTAGAGAAACGGAACTTTCCGTTAATGATTTGATTTATCCCATGTTTGTAAGACCCGGCAAAAAAGTCAAGAATGAAATAAAATCAATGCCCGGCAATTATCAATTTTCCATAGATATGCTGGTTAAAGAATGCGAAGAGGCGTTTAAATTGGGAATACCCGCGATAATGCTTTTCGGAATTCCCGCTCAAAAAGACGAAAAAGGTTCCCAAGCTTACGCGAAAAACGGAATAATTCCCAAAGCGCTCAGGGCTGTAAAAAAAGAAATACCAGACTTAATTCTAATCGCGGATGTATGTATGTGTGAGTACACAAGCCACGGTCATTGCGGAATTGTGGCTGGCGGATATGTAAACAATGACAAAACTTTAAAGTTTCTTTCCAAAGCGAGCGTCGTTTACGCGGACGCGGGAGCCGATATAATAGCCCCTTCGGATATGATGGACGGAAGAGTCGGAGTTATAAGAAAGGCGCTTGATTTAAATGGATTTATAAATACTCCGATAATGGCGTATTCCGCCAAGTTTTGCTCCGCTTTTTACGGCCCGTTCAGGGAAGCGGCTCAATCCACTCCGAGATTCGGGGACAGGAAGTCATATCAAATGGACCCTGCCAATTCAAGGGAGGCATTAAGGGAAATTGAACTGGATATTGAAGAAGGCGCGGATATCGTCATGGTAAAACCGGCGCTTGCTTATCTGGATATAATTTCCAAAGCGAAAATTAAATTTTCGGCGCCCATCGCCGCGTATAATGTAAGCGGGGAGTTTTCCATGGTGAAAGCCGCAGCTAAAATGGGGTGGATTGATGAAGAAACCGTCTCGCGCGAAATATTGACTTCGATAAAAAGAGCCGGCGCGGATTTGATTCTCACATATTTCGCCAAGGACATCGCTAAAAAGATGAAAGGAAAAAATAAGAGTTGAAATGAAAAACCGGCTTAACTTTAAGATTTAAAAGAAATTTAAATCCATGAATCAAAAATTTATTCCTCGCTTGATAGCTTTTGAAATTACCAGAACCTGTAATTTTAAATGTAGACACTGCAGGGCAAATGCCTCGCCGAATTCGTTTAAGGACGAATTAACCTCCCGGGAATGCTTTAAAATTCTGGAAAATATTTCTTCTTTCGCCAGGCCCATAATAATCCTTACGGGCGGAGAGCCGATGATGAGAAAGGATGTTTTTGAAATAGCGTCATACGGGACCGGATTGGGCCTGAAAATGGTATTGGCGTCTTGCGGGACTTTATTGTCGGAAAGTTCAATAGAGAAGATGAAACAATCCGGCATCAAAAGGATAAGTTTAAGCGTGGACGGGGCCGACGAAAAAACCCACGACGGCTTAAGACAAGTCAAAGGCGCTTTTAAAAGTGTCATTAAAGCGGCGGAGACGGCGAGAAAGAACGGCATGGAATTTCAAATCAACACAACAGTGACGAAACTTAATTATAAACAGCTTCCTGAAATTTTTGATTTAGCCGTAAAAACCGGGGCAGTGTCTTTCCATCCGTTTATGCTGGTTCCAACGGGCAGAGGCAAAGAAATGGCCGATTTAGAACTTTCGGCGCGGGAATATGAAAAGATACTCAATTGGGTATACGAAAAAAGAGAAAAAACCCCGATTAATCTCAAGCCCACCTGTGCGCCTCATTATTACAGAATTTTCAGAGAAAGAGAAAAAGAAAAAGGGAGACCCGTCGATTTTAAGACCCATGGGCTTGATGCCATGACCAAGGGTTGCATGGGCGGGCAGAGTTTTGCTTTTATTTCTCACAAAGGGAAGGTTCAAATCTGCGGTTTTCTTGATATTGAGGCGGGAGATTTGAGAAAAGAAAATTTGGATTTTAAAAAGATATGGGAAGAATCGACTCTTTTTAAAGAGGTAAGAAACATAGATGAATACAGCGGAAAATGCGGATATTGCGAATACGGAAAAGTATGCGGCGGGTGCAGGGCGAGGGCTTATGCCGTATCGGGAAATTATTTGGGCGAGGAACCATTTTGCAATTATAAACCAAAAAATAATAAGGTCAAGTCGGGATAATAAGAAATGAAAAGGAATAAGTCCCTTTATGAAAGAGCGAAAAAAATGATGCCGGGCGGAGTTAATTCTCCCGTAAGGGCTTTTAAAAACGTCGGAGGAACTCCTTTGTTCATTGAAAGAGGATTGGGTTCCAAAATATGGGATTGCGAGGGAAAAAGATATATTGATTATGTTCTTTCATGGGGACCTTTGATACTTGGTCATTCTCATCCCCAAATAATAAAAGCCGTAAAAGATTCTTTGGAAAAAGGAACAAGTTTCGGAGCTCCTTCTGAATATGAAATAAAACTCGCCGAACTGATAATTAAAGCCTTTCCTTCAATTGAAAAAATAAGAATGGTTAATTCGGGGACAGAGGCGACAATGAGCGCCATAAGGCTGGCGAGGGCTTACACGAAAAGAGACAAAATTATAAAATTCGAGGGATGTTATCACGGCCACGGCGACAGTTTCCTCATCAAGGCCGGCTCCGGAGCATTGACTTTCGGCTCGCCTTCAAGCCCGGGTATTACTTTGGGCTCTGCCAAGGATACATTAAATGCCGATTTCAACGATATTGATTCTGTAAAAAAATTGATTCGTAAAAATAAGGGAAAAATCGCGGCGGTAATCGTTGAGCCAATTGCTGGAAATATGGGCTGCGTGATTGGCGACACAGATTTTCTTAAAGAGCTTAGAGATATAACCGCGAATGAAGAAATACTGCTTATCTTTGACGAGGTTATGACCGGTTTCAGAGTGTCTTATGGCGGAGCGCAAAGAATCTTCAATATAAAACCCGACCTGACAATGCTGGGCAAGATAATCGGCGGCGGCCTTCCGGTGGGGGCGTACGGTGGCAGAAGAGATATCATGAGTTTAATTTCTCCCGAAGGACCAGTCTATCAGGCGGGAACATTATCGGGCAATCCGATAGCCATGAGGGCGGGATATGAAACTCTCAATATCATGCGAAAGGATAAGGATTTTTACCGGAAACTTGAAGCGAAATCAAGAATTCTTGGAGAAGGGATAAAGGAAAACATAAAAAAATTAAATATTCCTTTGAATTACGCGGAATTTAATTCGATGAGCTGCCTTTATTTTGCGAAAGAGAAAGTGAAGGATTTTAAATCAGCGTTGAAGTCCGACACAAAAAAATTTGCCGCATATTTTAAAAATATGCTGGAAAGAGGGATTTACGCGGCACCCTCTCAGTTTGAGTCCGTGTTTTTATCTTCGGCCCATACTGAAAAAGATTTGGAGATAACGATAAAAGCGAATTATGAGTCGTTGAAATCCATATATTTTTGAGATAAAAGTGAGCGATTTGGACAATAAAGACAAAGAATTGCTGAATTTAATCCAGAAGCAGATTCCATTGGTAAAAAGACCCTTCAAAAAAATCGGGGATTTATTGGGAATTACAGAAAAGGAAACAATTAAAAGGATAAGCGTTCTTAAAAAAGAAAAAATAATAAGGGAAATCAGAGGGATATTTAACGCGGAAACTCTGGGCTATAAAAGCGTTCTCGCGGCCTTTGAGGTTGAGGGAAAAAATTTGGAAAACGCGGTAAAAATAATTAATTCCCACCCTGGAGTCAGTCATAATTATTTAAGAAACCACAAATTTAACATTTGGTTTACTCTGGCTCTGCCTTCGGAAATGAATCTGGAAAAAACCATAAGGAAAATGTATCGCCTTTCAAAAGCGAAAGGTTATCTGATTCTTCCCGCTTTGAGAGTTTTTAAAATCGGAGTAAATCTTGACGCCGCAGGAAAAGAAACCGTTGTAGCGCGAAAAAAACACATAAAGAGATTTGACTCGGATAGTTTCATCAGCGAACTTTCGTCGCTTGAAAGAGCCTGTGTCCGCCAATTGCAAAATGACCTTCCGCTGGAACCGGAACCGTTTAAAAAGCCGGCGAAAA
>CALEIX010000297.1 GCA_937898825.1 uncultured Elusimicrobia bacterium
TGCGTTCATAGAGTTTATAGCGTTCGTTGAGTTCATAGAGTTAATTGAGTTTATTGCGTTTATTTATCTCTTGCAACTTGTCCCTTGTGACCTGTGCCTTCCGACTCCTGCCTTCCGACTTCCGACTTGTGTTCCTGTGCTCCTGTGACTTGTAACTTGTGCCCTGTGCCATTAAAGCCCGCCAAGGGCAGGCACTACATTTTTATTTTTTGCGCGCCAATGCGATTTAGGCGCACCAGGGGCGCGCTTGCTTGTCCGTCTGAGGCGGAAACATTTCTGATGAGCGAACGCACATTTTTGTCAAGCTTTTGCCAAAAATATATAATGTTTTTATTCCGGGATGGTGTAATGGTAGCACAAGCGGCTCTGGACCGTTTAGTCTAGGTTCAAATCCTAGTCCCGGAGGTTTGTTTTACCCGAGAAAACCGGCAATTCATCTTTTCAATTGGATTTGAACGGCCAAAGCCGGGTCGTGATGTGCGGGACGCATTATTTAAGGAAATAAAAAAGAAGTCTTATTTTGTATAATCTTTAATACGAGGAAAACGCTGATTTTTCTGATTGAAAACAGCCGAATTTATTTATCGCAGTCTTTGAAAGAGAAATACTTTGGTCTTGCGGGTAATAAGGAGTTCAAGGAAAAAATGGAAAAGGATTTAGAAAAATACGCGGAACTTTTAAAGGATTATACCGAATTAAGATTTCAGGAAAACAGGAGCAGCAGAATAGTTTTTGTCAACGGCAATTTGCTCGCCAATTCGGTTGCGGGGGAAAAGGGTGCTTCCGCCCGCGTCCGCCGGAACGGTTCGTGGGGTTTTGCTTCGACTCCCTCGTGGGATAAAAAGGCAGTTGAGGAAATAATAAAAGCAGCGTCGGATAACGCGTCTTTTTTGGATTCAAGGCTCAGAAAAAACCTTGCGCCGCTGCCTTCCTCCAAGTTTACTTCAAATAAATCCTTTTTTACCAACAAGAAAAAACTTACCCAGAAGGAAAGGGTTGATTTTTGCGCCGAGATAAACGCGCACATTTCAAAGACTTACAAAAATCTGAAGAGTGTTCGCCTTGTGGCGAATACCCTTGAAATGGAAAAGTCTTTTATAAACTCAGACGGAACTTGCGCTTATTCCATGATTCCGCGTTCTGTGATGATTGTGTCGTTAGCCGTTGAAAGGGATGGTTCTCCGGTCGAACTGTATGATGTTTTCGGCAAAAGGGGTCAGTTTGAAGATGTTTTTGAAAGGCCTTCGGATTTATTCAAAAACATAGACGAGCTTTATTCGCATTTGATGAAGAAAGCTGAAGGCGTTTTTCCTGAATCCGGGAGCAAGGAATGCGTTTTGGACGCAAATCTCGCCGGGATATTGGCTCATGAGGCGATAGGCCATACGACTGAGGCGGATATCGTTCAGGCGGGTTCGGTGGCGGGGCATCTGCTCAATAAAAGCGTGGCTTCTCCTCTTGTAAATTTGGTTGATTTTGCCAATACCGCTTTTGGCAAAACATGCCCTGTTCCGGTCTATGCCGATGATGAGGGCACAAAAGCCAGAGATGCGGTGATAATAGAGGAAGGCGTTTTAAGGTCTTTTATGCACAATAAGGAAAGCGCTCTTCGCTTCGGTGTGGAGCCGACGGGCAACGCGCGCGCCTATGCCTTTTCCGACGAACCCATTATACGAATGCGAAATACAGCCATCCTTCCCGGTAAAAGCAAACTCCAGGATATGCTGAGTTCCATAAAAGACGGTTATTACCTGATGAAGCCGAGCAACGGACAGGCGGATTCCACCAGCGAGTTTATGTTCGGGATAGTGCAGGGTTATGAAATAAAAAACGGGAAATTAGCCAGAGGAATAAAAGACACCACTATATCCGGGGTGGCTTATGATGTCCTTAAAACTGTGAGTATGGTGTCCGACGACATGAATTGGTCCTGCGGAGGAATGTGCGGAAAGAAACAACTTATACCCGTGGGCATGGGCGGGCCGGCGATAAAATGCCGAATCAATATTGGAGGCAAATGAGATGCATGACAAAGACAGGGCAAAATTCTGTCTTGAGGCCTTAAAAAGGGCGGGGGCCGACAAATGCGAGTGCTTTTTCACAAGAAGCGCCGGAAGCGAGCTGAACGCGGAAAACGGAGAGATTTCCCTTTTCCGCACGACATTTGAAGTTTCAGTGAATCTGGCGGCAATTAAAGGGCAGAGGCGCGGAGAATTTGCGCTGAATGCTGACGATAAAGATGCCATTGAAAAAGGCGCGGGAGAAACGGTTAAACTGGCCGAGTCTTCTCCCCGTGACGAATCTTATGATATAGCCGAATGCCAACCGCCCGCCGTTTTTGACAATAGTGTTCTGAAAGCGGATAAAGACGCAATGTATGAAAAACTGTCTAATTTTTTGCGGCAGGCTAAAGAGCGGTATCCGAAAATAACCATTCGCAACGCCTCAATTAATTTTGTCAGGAAAACGGTTTACTATCTCAATTTGAACGGCGTGGATTTCACGTCTTCAAAAGGCATATACAGAGTCATGGCGATGTTTTCCGCCAGAGACGGGGAAAAGACTTCTTCTTTCAACTATTCTTCTTCAAGTTCCACAGAACTGAAGAAAGAAATACTTGAAATGGCGTCTTTTGACATCCTGCTTAAACAGTCCTCGGAGCAAACCGAGACAAAATTTGTGAACGGAAAATTTTCCGGGGATATCATTGTCACGCCCGACTGCCTGGGGGATTTTACCGATTTTATTTCGCAGATATCGATAGGGGACGCCGCTCTCATAAGCGGAACAAGTGTGTATAAGGATAAATTGGGGAAACGAATTGCCTCTGACGTTTTTTCCCTTTATTCAAAACCGGTGCCGGGCGAAATATGTGACGGATATTTTATAACCTCTGACGGGTATAAGGCTGAAAATCTGACTATAGTTGAAAATGGGATTTTGAGGAGTTTCCTGCTGAGTCTTTACGGTTCCAGGAAAACTGGTTTGGAAAGGGCTCCAAGCAGCGGCGGCTGCTACGTGGTGAGTCCGGGTTCTCAAAATTTGGCGGAACTTGTAAGTTCGGTGAAGAGAGGATTGTTGGTCGCCAGATTCTCGGGCGGCAGGCCCAATGAAAATGGCGATTTTTCCGGCATTGCGAAAAACAGCTATTACATTGAGGACGGGCAAATCAGGTATCCCGTTTCTGAGACTATGATATCCGGCAATATCCCCGAAATGTTTTTGAATATAAAGGGTGTTTCAAGGGAGAGGGTTGACTTCGGAAGTTCTATTTTCCCGTGGGTATCTTTCGCAGGCATTAATATATCCGGGAAATGATTTTCAACAAACATGCATCTTTTATAATGCGTAGAACCGGAAGAATATTGCTTTTTTGGGGTGGTTTGTTCCATTTTTTTTTCGCAGCGCCTTGCCCGGCAAAAGGGTCTGGATTAACATGGAACAGAGCCGTTACCATCTTGCTTGAAAATAATCCGCGCGCTAAATCCGCATATTCCGACCTTGAAGCGGCGCGCCTGCGTTTGAAATCAGCCGGGGCGGTTTTGCTGCCGCAATTCTCTTTTTCGGCGGATTACGATTCTCTGGGGAATTCCGCTTACGATGAATCTTATTCCTACGATTTCTCCGTGGCGCAGAGTCTTTTCTCCCCGGCTTACCTGGCGCGCAGGCGCAGGAGCAGAGCGGAGGTCAAAAAGCGCAGCGCTGAATATGAACTCCTTAAGAATAATCTTCTTTTTGAACTGGCGAAGCTGTCTCTTATACACATCTCCGAGCCCACGAGACCTCTCTACATCTCGTATGCCGTCTTCTGCTTGAAA